>NZ_JBKWZF010000016.1:0-3495 GCF_046991905.1 Finegoldia sp.
AAGATACAGAAATTATTCCAGATGAAGATGAATTTTAATCTTCTCAATGATTTAAACAGTAGATTAAGTACAACAATAAACTCAATTATCGTATAAATTTATAAACATACGATAGAAAAGTACAATTAGATTTAATAAAAAAACGACGAACAAAACGACAGCCCAAACTTAATATAAAAGGGAAGCTAAGTATAAATGATTGATTGTATAATTAAGAATTTGATGATATGAAATTTCTTGATAATTTTTGAAATAAATTGGGATAGAAATTCAAATCCTTGTTGCAAATACACTTATAAAAATATATAATATAAGTGTAAATACAACAAGGGGATGAATATAATGAATTATAGAAAGCAAATTGAAATACATCTAAAAGAATCGGGTGGTATTATAACATCTGCTTATTGCAGAGAAAATAACATACCTACAGTATACTTAAGTAGACTAGCAAAAGAAGGAAAATTGTTTAGAGTTCAAAAAGGAATATATATTATTGAAGATGGTGATTTCGATGAATACTATTTTTTCCAATATCAGTATGGAAAGGCGATATTCTCCTATGAGACAGCTTTGTTTCTACTTGGGGTAACGGACAAAATTCCATGGAGAATAGATGTTACAGTATACAATGGATATAAATTTAATGAGAAACAAGATACACTTAATATCAATTATGTAAAAAAATCTATTTATAATCTAGGAATTATACAGAAAAAGACAATGTTTGGAAACATTGTGAATGTTTACTCCTACGAAAGAATACTTTGTGATTTTATTTCTAACAAAGAAAAAATGGATACTGAAGTTTATGTAAAACTCATTCGTTCCTATTCTAAATATAAGGATAAGGATATACATTCTCTATATGAAATAGCAAGAAAAATGGGAATAGAAGATAAAGTAAGGGAAGTAATGGAGGTGGTATATGAATAAAGCAAAGTTAACCGCCATTTGTCATAATATAAGCAAAGAATCAGGACTCCCATTTAATTCAGTAATGTTATATTATTTTTTGGAAAGCATATTAAAAAAATTAGCACAGAGTAAGTATCATGAAAAATTTATTTTTAAAGGAGGTTTTCTTTTATCTAATGTAGTAGGCATAGATTCAAGAAGCACAGTAGATATAGATCTTCTTTTAAGAAATATGCATTTATCAGAAGAAAATGTATTAAAAACAATACAAGAATTACTAGAAGCAAGTCATTCAGATGATATATCCTATAAAGTAAATGGAATAAGTACAATCAAGGAAGATGACCAGTATGGAGGGTTTCGTGTAAGTATACTTTGTAGGATGGAGAATATAAGACAAATTGTACCTCTTGATATTGCAACAGGTGATGTTATCACACCACATCCCATAGATTATAAATATATAAGTGCTTTTGGGCAAGAAGATATTTTAATTAAAGCCTATCCTATTGAAACAATTGTGGCAGAAAAAATTCAAACAATATACTCTAGGGGGTTTTTAAATAGCAGAAGTAAGGATTACTATGATCTTTATATAATTTATAAATTAAAAGATAAAGAAATTGATACCAAGATATTAAAAGAAGCATGTATTAGAACTTTTGATTATAGAAAAACGGAATTTGATATAGATAAAATCATCAGTTTAATGAGAATGTTAAAAACAGATCAAGCTTTTTTAGATATATGGAATTCTTATTCGAAGAAAAATCTTTATGCTAGGGACATAAAGTTTGAAGATGTAATAGATAATGGAATAAATATTATAGAAGAAATAAAAAATCAGTAGAGCTATAAAAAGATGAGAGATTGAAAATTTAATCTCTCATTTTTTTATTAAAAAACTAAAGGAGGAAAAATGAAATTAGTAATCGCAGAAAAACCAAGTGTTGCAGCATCAATAGCAAAAGTTATAGGAGCAAAAAATAGAAATAATGGATATTATGAGGGAAACGGATATATTGTTTCATGGTGTGTTGGACATTTAGTACAAATGGCAAATCCTGATGTGTATAATGAAAGATATAAGAAGTGGAGAATTGAAGATTTACCTATTATCCCAAAAGAATACAAGTATGAGGTAACGAAGGCAACAAAAAAACAGTTTAATATTCTTAAAAGATTAATGAATAGTAATGAAGTTGATACCATTATTAATGCTTGTGATGCTGGTAGAGAAGGAGAAGCTATCTTTAGACTTGTATATATGATGGCAAATTGTAAGAAGAAAATGAAACGTCTTTGGATTTCCTCAATGGAAGACTCTTCCATAAAAGAAGGATTTAGCAACTTAAAAGATGGAAGTAATTATGATAATCTTTTTGATTCAGCTAAGGCACGTGCCATAGCTGATTGGCTTGTTGGAATGAACATAAGTAGACTTTACTCCTGTCTATATAATGAAAATTATAGTGTAGGCAGAGTACAAACACCAACTTTATCAATGATTGTGAATAGAGATGATGAGATAAATAGTTTTAAAAAAGAAAAATATTATACAGTGGAGATTTCCATGAATGGATTAACACTGTCAACAGATAGAATTGATGATAAGATAGTGGCAGAGCAGCTAAAAAACTTAATCGAAGAAAGAATTGAAATAACCGATGTAATTAAAAAAGAAAATATTACAAAGCCTAATCTACCACTTGACCTAACAACACTTCAAAGAGAATGTAATAAGTATTTTGGATACAGTGCAAAACAAACACTAGATTATGCCCAAAGTCTGTATGAAAAGAAGTATATTACCTATCCACGAACAGATTCAAGATATTTGACAGTAGACATGATAGAAAGCACTGTAAATAATATTATAGGAAAAAATGATTTTGACACAGAAAGAATTAAGGTAGTTTTTAATTCTGAAAAAGTTACAGATCATCATGCAATAATTCCAACGATAAGTTCATTAAATAAGGATATTTCAAATCTCCCGGAAAGTGAAGCCAAAGTATATAGACTTATAACAAATAAACTCTATGCAAGTTTTGGATATCCACTTGTAGAAAATACAACAAAGATAGTGGCTGAATTTGACGGGTTTGAATTTATAAACACTTATAAAATAATTGCTGAAGAAGGATTTACAAAATATTTAGAAGAATATAAATCAAAGAAGAAAGAAGATATACAACTTCCTGATGCAAAAATAGGAGATTTTTTATATATTGAAAATAAAGTTATAAAAGAGAAGTATACAAATCCACCTAAACACTTCACTGAAGACACACTCTTAAAAGCAATGGAAATAGCTGGGAATGATGAATTAGTTAAGGATGTTGAAGTTGAGAGAAAAGGACTTGGTACTCCTGCTACAAGAGCGGGAATAATAGAAAATTTGATATACAAAGGTTATATAAAAAGAGAAAAGAAAAACCTAATATCAACTAGAAAGGGATTAAACCTAGTGACTATAGTTATAGATGAGTTTAAATCTCCAAAGACAACAGCAAAATGGGAAATGAGATTAAGTGATATAGCAAAGGGTAAGGAAGATAAAGAGAATTTTTTAAA
>NZ_JBKWZF010000016.1:3595-5636 GCF_046991905.1 Finegoldia sp.
CAATCGTTTTTTTATTGCAATAAAAAGATAGCGTAAATGACATTTTAAAGTTATCTTTTGCTTACAGAAATTAAAAAAATAGAAAGAAATAAAGTTTAATAAATAAATATATAAAAATTTAGTTCATTTTTATCACTATAATGAGGAGGGATAAAATGCCAAGATATGATATAGTAGATTTAAGCAGATCAATCTATCTTGCAAAAGAAGAATTTAAGAAAGATATAAAAAAATATGAGGAATATTTAAAGGTATCAGGCAATAACTATAAGTATCCATATATACATCAAATATCTATATACAATATGGATCCAAAAGCAACAGCCTGTGCAGAATTTGATTATTGGAAAAGTATAGGTAGAAGCGTTAAAAGAGGCGAAAAAGGAATACCACTTTTAGATATAGATAGTGGAAGGATAAAATATATCTTCGACATAAGGCAAACAGTAAGTATTAATCATAATATTTCTGAGGTAAAGTTATGGAAATATGATAGCAAAAAGCATTTAAACTTACTAGATGACCTGATAGATAAGTTTAAAGAAAAAGATAGTAAGCTTCTATTAAGCCAAGAAGATAAAATTGATGCCTTAGTAGAAAGTAATGTTAGAGGAAAATTCAATAAAATTTTAGAAAGTCTATCTGATGAAAGTTTAAAAAGCATTCAAAAGGTAGACCTTTTTAATTTGTTAAAAGAATCCGTAAAAATTTCTATAAGCGAGAGAATAGAGGTCTCATATCAGTTAAAAGAAGAAAACTTATCTTTACTGTCTAAAATATCAAGTTCGGACATAGACAAAGTATTAAGTATAAGTGCTAATATAAGTAAAAATATCTTACTTGATTTGGGAAGTGAAATAAAAAGATTAGAAATTTTAGAGAAAATTCAAGAAAGAAAAGATTTGGAGCAGACAAAAGAGCTTAAGGAGCGTTATAATAAATTAAGTTCTGATATAAACGGTGAAATAAATTTTAAAGGAGGCTTGGAAGATGAAAGAGAAATTAACATTGGCAGGCAAGGAATACCTCATGGAGGAGGGGATTTACACACCAATCGTCAAGGAGAATTCCTTCGAGAGACAGGGAGGGACATACAAGATGGAAGAATTGGAGGAAGGAATGGAAGTCCTAGTACCCAATATGGCAATTCCCAAGGAAATAGATTTAAAGAAACTCAACAGATGGGGAAGGATGAGATTGAACTTTCTCAAGGAGAACAAAGAAGAGGATTATCAGATAATGTATTTGCAAGGGAAATTGATGGATCATCTTCTATCAAAGGAAAAAGAGATAGAGGACTTTATCACGAGGGAAGAAGTCAAAATGATGGAAACTTGGGGGCTGACAGAAGAACTGAAAGAAGAGGACTATCTGAAATATCTGAGATTGAAGAAGAACATGGATATGACCCTACAAGAAATAGGGGAAAGGGAGATAATCTTAATCTAAAAAATGAGGAAGTAGAGTCTACTTCCTTTTTTTCTGCTAAAAATCAGGGAGAGCAAATATCCTTCTCAAATCCAATAAGTCAAAGAGAAATAGATACATTTTTAATTCATGGAGGAAATCATGAAGATGGAAGATTAGCAGTAATAGCAGAATTTTCTAAGGGTAAATCTTTAGAAGAACAGGTAAACTTTTTGAAAGAAATATATAGGGGAGCCAATGGTCTTGAAATTGAAGGAAGAAAGATATCTGCATGGTTTGGAAAGGAAGGAGCAATTTTTAAAGATGGAGATGAGGCAAGATATAGAGAAGGGCAAATAGTTTCTTGGAAACATTTAGCTAATAATATTAATGATTTATTAAATAGAGGAGAATTTGCTAGCAACGTGGAGGTTATAGAAAGTGCCACATATGAAAGAGAAAAAATAGCAGAAAAATTATTGTATTTAAAGAGAGATCTTTCTGATGAAACTAAGGACAGATATTTAGCGATCCTTAATGATATAAAAGGGAGAGGCTTCCCAGATGAAAAAGAAAATCTCGGGAAAAAACTTGAAGATAAAAATTTTATAAATAAACTCAGAAAAGAATACGA
>NZ_JBKWZF010000016.1:5736-7997 GCF_046991905.1 Finegoldia sp.
TTTTTTACTGAAAAGCATGATTTAAAAGAACAAGCAGATTTCTTGAAAAATGAATATGGCGTAGGTGGAAGTTCTCATGCACTATCTGCTGCAAGAGAAAGTGGTGAGTGGCACGATGCGAAGGGAATAAAATATAATAAAGGTAATGCAAAAGAAATACAACTATCATGGTCCAATGTTGCAAGAAAAATTAATGACCTTATTAAAAAGAATAGATATATAGATGAAGAAAGTTTTGAAGAAAATAGGGAGAAAAAAACAGATCAGGAAATAAATAAAACAGAAAAAGAAAGCCAGGAGTATATAAATTATCAAGATGATTTGCCTCCAACTGATAATGATGTATATATAGAAAGAACAAATAATAGTTCTATATATTATTATCAAGGACAGTCTGTAGCAAGTATAGGTGATGATGGAAAACTTATCATTTATGATGAATTTATACCAAACTTTTTAAAAGAAGAAATATATTCCATAGCCTTTGAAAAACAATTAGATATACCATTAGACCAGTTAGACGATGGAATTATTCTTGAGGGAATACATGACACTTTTTATATTAAAGAAAAGGAAGAAATAGAAGGAAGAGAATATTACCTTTTAGAAAGTCAAAGTCGATATGATGATATTCCAAATATTGTAGTTAATTCTAACAAAGAAGTTATAGATGATGATATAGTAAATGGTTTTGAAGAATTTAAGGAATTTTATACTAATAAAAATAAAGAGAATATAGGTTTTGATTTAGATAGCCATATAAAAGATGATTATTGGATAATTGAGTTTAATGAGGGTTCAAGTCTAATAGAAAAAGATTATGCAGGACAAAGGCTGACTAAAGAACTATTAGATGAAATAAGGGAAATAGATGAAAAGATAAGACTTCATAATAAGACCTTAGGAGAAGATGAATATGGGCAGATGACTGATAAGTGGGAGGGGTATTCCAAATTCTATTTTAACCATATAGTAGATGGGAAAATAGTTGATCACTATAAGATAGACATAGGTGATGGAAATGAGATCAACCAAAGAGACTTTGAATTTCTTTATGAACAAATAGGAAAAAGTCAGATAGAACTTAATCAAACTATAGAAGAAAATAAGATAGATGAAAAAATAATTTCCATAGACCAAATTGAAGATAAACTTTTCGATGTATTAGTTAAGGATAAAGTTTTAGAAAATGAAATTATAAAGGCAAGAGAAAACTTAGGAAATAATACCTTAGCAAGTTTTAACTCTGTATTCCAAAGAGAATATGCAAAAATCATGAGAGAAGTTGCCGATAAGCAGGGAAATCTTCCAGATGATATGAAGTCAATAGATAAGGTTAAAGAATTAGGCATTAGAATAGAACATAGATATAGAGAATATTTAAATAATTCACTTGAAAACAATATAGAAGATGATAAGGAGATACTCTCTATAAAAGTGGGAGATATAGTTAAAACAGAGGATAATAAATATTTAAAAATAAAAAATATTTCCAGTGGATATGATAATAACCATAATCAAATAACATATTATTCATATGATGCCTATTTTGATAAGGACTTAAAACTATTCTCACATTCCTTTAAAGAAAGCGATTTAAAAGCTTTAGAAGTATTAAGAAATGAAGTAGAAGAAAAATTAACAAAAGAGATTGTAGAAGATAAAATAGCAGTAAAAGTAGGAATTTATTACGCTTTAGTAGATAAAGAGAAAACAAAGGATATAGAACTAGAAGAGACAGGAATTAGAGTTTATCCAAGAAAGGAAAACTCACAAGGAAAGATCTATACTTTATATAAAGGGAAATCTTTTGAAGATAGCAAAAAAATAGACAGTTTGTTTGATGAAATTACTGCCAAAATGAAAGAATCAAACCTTACAAATTTAAATGATGTATTAGAATTGGAAAGGGAAGGTTTATTTGAAATTACTGATGATAAAGTTACAAAATTTGAGGAAGGCTATGATATAGATGTTCAAAGCTTTAATCAGCAATTTCCAGATTATTATAATGATATATATGTTTTTAATAAAAATCTTGAAATCAATGGAGCATATCAAAATTTAGCACATATAAATGAAAAAAATAAAATTACTTTTAATATAAATTTATCTCAAGAAGAAAAATCAAAAATTGAAGAAATAAGAGATAAAAAAGAAGTTCTTTCCAAGTTAATAGATAAGGATATCAAAGAAAAAAGAGAATACTATTTTGATCCTCAAAATGAAGAATACTTACTACTATCAAAGAAAATAGAAGA
>NZ_JBKWZF010000016.1:8097-48837 GCF_046991905.1 Finegoldia sp.
GACTGATAGAGAAAATATAGAAGGGGTTTCTGAAGTTTCTTTAGAAAACTATAAAATTATTAATGAAGAAGAAAACCTACCACCTTCACAGAGATTAAAAAACAACATTGAAGCTATAAATGTCTTAAAGACCTTAGAAAAAGAAAATAGAAGTGCAAGAAAAGATGAACAGGAAATTTTGGCAAAGTATATCGGCTGGGGAGGACTTTCTGATGTATTTGATGAAGAAAAGGAAGGTCAATGGCTTGAAGCAAGGAACTTTTTAAAAGAAAATCTAACTGGGGAAGAATATAATAGGGCAAGAGGATCAACCCTAACAGCTTTTTATACGCCGAAAGTAGTTATAGACGCTATCTATGAAAGTCTTTCTAATCTTGGCTTTGAAAAAGGAAATATATTAGAACCAAGTGCTGGGACAGGTAGATTTATAGGAAATCTACCTGAAGAAATGAAAGAGTCAAACTTTTATGGAGTTGAATTAGATAGCATTAGTGGACAAATTGCCAAAGAACTTTACCCTAATGCCAATATACAAATAAAAGGATTTGAAGAAACCAATTTTTCTAATAACCTATTTGATGTGGCCATAGGAAATATTCCTTTTGGAGAATTTAAAGTAGCAGATCGTGAGTATGAAAGAAATAACTTTCTAATTCACGATTATTTTTTTGCTAAAACTTTAGATAAGGTTAGGGATGGAGGCATAATTGCTTTTATAACATCTTCAGGAACAATGGATAAAAAAAGTGAAGATGTTAGAAGATATATATCGGAAAGAGCAGAGTTCTTAGGAGCAATAAGACTACCAAATACTACATTTAAAGGGGTAGCTGGAACAGAAGTAACTTCAGATATAATCTTTTTAAAAAAGAGAGATAGGCTATTAAAGATAGATGAAGACTGGATAAAGCTAGACAAAGATGCAAAAGGACTAATATATAATAAATACTTTGTAGATAATCCTCAGATGGTAATAGGGACTATGGAAGAAATACCGTCAAGATTTGGGACAAGCCTTGCATGTATTGAAAATAAAGATATTTCTTTAGAACAAGGACTAAAAAAAGCCATTAAAAATATTCAAGGTAGGTATGAAGAAGCTCAAATAAATGATGATTTAGGAGAAGAAACAATACCAGCTGATGATAGTGTTAAAAACTATTCTTTTGCTTTAGTGGATGATGAAATATATTTTAGAGAAAATTCAATTATGCAAAGAATATCCTTAAACCAAAAGGATAAAGATAAGGTAAAAGAATATTTAAGATTAAATGAAAGTCTAAGGAAAGTTATAACCTATCAAAAAGAAGACTATTCAGATGAAGAGATAAAAAAAGAACAAGAAAATCTAAATAAGTTCTACGATGATTTCAATAGCAAACATGGAAGACTAAATTCAAAAACCAATAAAAAGTTATTTAGAGAAGATGCCAATTTTTCTTTAATTTCAACTTTGGAGAAATTAGATAAAGAAGGCAACTTTATAGGAAAATCTGATATCTTTAACAAGAGAACTATAAAAAAAGCTGTAATAATAGATCATACAGATAGGGCAATAGATGCTCTGGTACTCTCTATTAGTCAAAAAGGTAAAATAAATTTTGATTATATGGAAGAATTGACAGGAAAAACAAGAGATAAATTAATAGAAGAATTAAAGGGAGAAATATTTTTAAATTTAGATTCCTTTGAACCTAATGATATGAATCCATTTAAGTCTGCTAAAGAGCTAGGAGATTTTTCAAGAACTTACGTAAGTGCTGATGAATACTTGTCAGGAAATATAAGAGATAAAATTGAAGTTGTAGACTCTTATATTAAAAACATCGAAAAAGAGTTAGGAAAGGAAGAAAATCTAGAGGATAGTAAACTCTTAAAAAAAGAATTAGAAGAGTTACATTTTCAAAAAGCAAAGCTAGTGGAAGTAATGCCTAAAGCACTAGATGCAAGTGAGATTACAGTTAGAATGGGTGCAACATGGATACCGGAACAAGATTACAAAAAATTTATGTTTGATTTGTTGAAAACACCAGTTTCATCAAGGTGGAATATAGATATTAAGTATTCTGACTTTACAGGAGAATATAGAGTTGAAGGAAAAAGCTCTGATAGGGACAATGACCTTGCTTCTTTTACCTATGGTACAAATAGGGTAAATGCCTACAAATTGATAGAAGATACTTTAAATTTAAGAGATACTAAGGTATTTGACCAAGTAGAAGACAGTGATGGAAAGAAAAAATCTGTGCTTAATCAAAAAGAAACAATGCTTGCAAGAAGTAAGCAAGAGATGATAAAAGAAGAATTTAAAAGCTGGATATTTGATGATGTGGAAAGAAGAAATAGATTAGTAGAAGATTATAACGAAAGATTCAATTCCATAAGACAAAGGGAATATGATGGATCTAATCTTACTTTTGAAGGAATGAATCCTGAAATAGAATTAAGAGCACATCAAAAAGATGCCATAGCAAGAGGTTTGTTTGGTGGAAATACTTTACTTGCCCATGAAGTAGGAGCAGGAAAAACCTTTGAAATGATAGGTATAGCCATGGAGTCAAAAAGACTTGGGATGAGTAATAAGTCAATGTTTGTTGTTCCTAACCACATTGTAGAGCAATTTGGAAGAGAATTTAATGAACTTTATCCAGGAGCTAATGTATTATGTGCTACAGAAAAAGACTTCACACCAGATAGACGAAAAAGATTTTGTAGTCGTATTGCTACAGGAAGTTTTGATGCTGTTATTATAGGACATAGTCAATTTGAAAAAATTCCTATATCAAAAGAAAGACAAGAATATGAATTGCAAGGTCAAATTGATGAAATCATTGACTATATAGATGAATATAAAAGAGAAAGGGATCAAAGATTTACTGTAAAGCAATTAGAAAAAACAAAGAAAAAATTAGAGACAAAGTTAGAAAAACTAAATGCTGATTATAAGAAAGATGACGTTGTAACCTTTGAAGAACTGGGAGTAGATAAGTTATTTGTAGATGAAGCCCATGCCTACAAAAACCTCTATCTATTTTCTAAAATGAGGAATGTAGCAGGAATTACTTCTACAGATTCACAAAAATCATCAGATATGCTTATGAAATGCCGCTATATGGATGAAATAACTAATAATAAAGGATTAGTATTTGCCACAGGTACACCAGTAAGCAACAGTATGGCTGAACTTTATACCATGCAGAGATATTTACAGTATGATGAATTAAAAAAGATGAAATTGCAACATTTCGATTCTTGGGCGTCTACTTTTGGAGAAACAATAACGGCAATAGAATTAAATCCTGAGGGTAATGGTTATAGGAGCAAAACCAGATTTGCAAAATTTTATAATCTTCCTGAACTTATGAATACTGTAAAAGGATTTATGGATATTAAAACAGCTGATGTTTTAAATCTTCCTACACCAATTGCCCATTATGAAACTATAAAAACAAAGCCTACCGAAGAACAAAAAGAAATTCTTGAAACTTTTTCCGAGAGAGCAGATAAGGTTCGTGATAAGCAGGTAGATTCAAGTGTTGATAATATGCTATTAATAACAAATGATGGGAAGAAGATGGCGTTAGATCAAAGATTAATCAATCCTTTACTTCCTGATGATCCTAATAGTAAGGTAAATACCTGTATAAAAAATGTATTTAGCATTTGGAATAAATATAAAGATAAAAAATCTGCTCAATTAATATTTTGTGATATGTCTACACCAAGTAGTGATTTTAATATCTATGATGATATTAAAACAAAACTTATAGATATGGGAGTACCTGAAAATGAAATAGAATTTATTCATAAGGCAAAAAACAATATGGAAAAAGACGCTATCTTTGATAAGGTAAGAAAGGGAGAAATAAGAGTCTTACTTGGTTCAACACAGAAAATGGGAGCAGGTACTAATGCCCAAGACAAACTAATTGCAATTCACGATCTTGATATACCATGGAGACCTGCTGATCTTTCTCAAAGAGCAGGCAGGATTGTGAGGCAGGGAAATGAGAATAAGGAAGTCCATATATTTAGATATGTAACAGAAAATACTTTTGATGCCTATCTTTTCCAAACCTTAGAGAATAAACAAAAATATATTTCCCAAATTATGACTTCAAAGACACCAGTAAGAGTAGCAGAAGATGTAGACGAAGCCACATTAAACTATGCCGAAATCAAAGCTCTTGCAACAGGAAATCCATTAATAAAGGAGAAGATGGACCTTGATGTTGAAGTTTCTAAACTTAAAATGCTAGAGTCCAATTTTAAATCAAATCTTTACAAGCTGGAAGATAAAGTAGTTAAATTTTATCCAAAGGAAATAGAAAGATTAAAAGAAAGGATAGAGAACTTAAAGGAAGATATTAAAAATGTTGAGCCTTATAGAGAAGTAGATAAAAATTTAAAAGAAGATAATAAATTTACCTCTCTAATTATTGACGGAAAGAAGTATATAGATAAGAAAATAGCTGGAGAGTTTTTGTTGAACAAAATTAAGGGAGTTAAAATATATAGGGAAATGGATAAAGATGGAGAAAAAATAGGTGAATATAGAAATTTTGATTTATCCATAAAATATGATTCTTTTTTCAATAAATATAACTTTATATTAAAAGGTAAGGGAGAATATAGAGGAGAGTTTGGAACAGATGAAATAGGTAATATTACAAGAATGGATAATGTATTAGATAAATTACCAGAAAGATTAGAAAATACAATTTCAAAACTAAAAGATACAGAAGAGCAATTTCAAACAGCTAAAATTGAAATACAAAAGACATTTCCACAAGCTGAACTTTTAAAGGATAAGACACTAAGACTTGCAGAAGTAAATAATTTACTAGATATGGGAAAAAGTGAAGATATAAGCCAAGATAATCCATTACTAGAAGAAGTAAAGGAAGAATTGATAGACTTCCTTAACAGAGAATATGATGAAGAAAACAGGTTAGAGGACTTTGATACTATATTTCCTGACTTAACAGATATAGGAATAGCTTATACAACTACACCAGATGAAAAACATGAAATACAAGTAAGTTTAGATTTAATAAATTACAAGATGAACACCTATGTAGATAAGAACCTAATTGACAGCTTTCAATACACCTATGATCCCTTAGATGCAAGTGATTTAAAAGAGCTAGTACAGATAAAGACATCTATTGGCTTTTGGGATTTTAGTGAGCTTGTATCAGTAAATGAAGAAAAACTGAGAGAAGTAATGGGACTTGAAATAGATGATGATGGCAACTTTTATGATCCATTATCTAAAGATATGGATTTAGATGGAATAATAGATAGAAATGATGCTGACTTTAGAGATAGTAAAGTGCAGGAAATAGGAGATTTTGAAAGGAAAGAAAAAACATCTATTATGGATAAATTAAAGGAATATAAGGGAAATTTAGTAGTAAATAATAATATAAAAGAAATAAATAATAGTGAACCATGTGGCAGATAAAACTTTAAATGAGATTATTAGAGGACAAAGAATATGGAATTTGATAGAGATAGATTTAATGAATTTATTCGAGAAAATTTTTCTTTTGATGGTAATACTCAGAGAATAATCAACAATATAGTTGAATATGGAATTAAAAATTTTGCCGATTCAGAAGATAAATTAGTTGAATTTATTCAGACTACAATTGATGATCCAACAGTTGAAGAAATAAAACAATTTATTATTAGTGATGGAAAGGAAGAAGAAATAAAAGATTTAACAGATAAGAAAGATAAAAATAGAAACGGAGGAATAAAAATGAATATAAAAAAGGGAAATGTAATTGAAACTGAATTTGGAGACACTATGGTATTGGATGTGAAAGATAATCAAGCTACCTTATTTGACGGGAAGCAATTTATTTTAGCCACAGGAGTAGAATTTAATAAAGAAAGTGGAAAGTATGAATGGGATTCTGTTAGATATGCAAGTGATATAAAAACAATAGCAAATATGGAAAATACAAATTTTGAAAGCATGAAGAATACAATAGATTTTTTAGCAGAATATAATCATAAAGAATTTGTAAAAGGTATTATATCTCTTGAAACAGGAGTAGAAAATGAAAATGTTCTTAATAATGCCTATGATAATTATATGAACGATTCAGTTATGGGGCTTATTGATGAGAAGTTTATTGAATATATAGACGAAGAAGAGTTAAAAGAAAACTTAGAAGTTAATCAAGAACAAGGAGATAAAGAGATGAAAGATATAGATAATAAAGAGAAGGATACATTAAATATAGATGGAAATATAGCAACTGATATAGAAATTAAAGATTTAAAATCAAAAGATGGGAGGGACTTTAAAGTAGCCTCCTTTTCTATTGCTGAAAATGACAAGGGAGGAGATGCAAAATTCATCAGCTGCTACGCCTATAATGATAAAATCAATCAAGTAAAAAATTTGAAAAAAGGAGATTTTGTACACCTATTTGGCAAAGAAAAGAAAAGTATGGGAAAGGATAATAAGGAATACACAAGTCTAAAAGTATACTCTGCAAAGTTATTAAAAGCTAAAGAGCATACTAAAGCAAAAGCATCAACACTAGGGAAATTAAAGGAATTTAAGACTAAAGGGGATATGAAAGTGGATGAAAAGAAGAAAAAGGATAATAGCATAGAAAGGTAAAAGATTATAGGGGGCAGGTTTTAGTCTGCCTCCTGTATTTTTTTTATTGGTTGTCTTTAAGGTAAAATGATGGGTTATATTGAAAAAATATCAGCCACATCCTATCAGGAGGGCTGATACACAAAATTTTACACAGTCTCCCCTAAACAAAACTTTTCAAACTACTGGAGAATCTGATACACCAGATCCTTACTTATACAATTCATTATAAATATACTTATCAGTATTCTTTCTTAATTGGGTCAATTCATTTATCAATATATTCTCGTTGGCGTAGTCATCCATAAGAATATCTTTTTTATTTTTGTATTCATCATATAATTTTGACAACTCTTTTATACTTAGATTTTTATATTGACACTTTTCTAAAGTATTTATTGCTTTTTCATATGCGATAATTTGAGGCTTATATTCACTATAAAAATCTTTATCATTTGTGTTTTCTTTATAGGTTTTATAGATAACCTTATTTATTTTTATAGTATTAATGTCTTCAATAGCTGCGTATATTTCGCTCATAACTTTTTCTATATCCTTAATCTTATTTAGGATTTCTTGCCTATTAACTGCCTCTTCTTGGAGTTTATTTTCAAAATCCATACTAGATGATAGACCATATTTTCTAAGCTGATTTAAGGTCTTCGCCATAGTATTCATATTATGTTTTCTAGCCCATATTTCATAACCTTTAGAAGATTTAACCTTTTCATTGCTTTCTATGTCTATTATATTATCAAATTTCTTATAAGATTTCTTAGCATAATATATTTCACTATTTTTGTAATCTTCATTTACCTTATTTTCAATTCTTTCTTTTATTTTCTCTTTTGTATAATCTTTTCCAAGAGTAGTTTCCTTCGCACGAATGAATCGCCCCTTTTCTCCTTGTTTTTTATGTCTGAAAGAAAGATATTTTCCAAGTTTAATTTCATAGCCATATTCTTCCATAAGCTTTAAGAAATTCTCATAGCTATTTGCTTTATTAATAGCATGATCAATAGAAATTTGAAGTTTATGTTTCCAAGATTTTCCTTTATTAAATTCAATATATTCTTTGTAGGATTTACCATTGGTTTTATACTTTTCTTTAAATTCTACATAATCTTCATCTATAACAGAGAGCTTATATTTTCTACATAAATCATCACTATGATTTCTAATTTGGTGGTAAGTTTTTTTGTTACTTTGATATGCTTTGCCAGTTTCAAAAGAAACATTATTAAATAGTATATGGTTGTGAATATGCCCCTTATCTATATGAGTAGTAAGAACATATTCATACTTTCCTTTTAAGATTTTATCGCATAGTTCTATGCCTATTTGATGAGCCTCTTCAGCAGTAGTTTCTCCAGGAAAAAAAGATTGAATTAAATGTCTTGCTAAAACTTTTGCTTTAGAATTACATTCTATTTTTGTTTGTTCAAATTCTAAATGAGCAGTTATAGGGTTACAGTTTAGGGAGGAAATTAGAATTTTTTCATCTGTTTTATCACTATTCATAATATAATCAAGTGCTACTTTTAAAGTGGATTTTATAGGATGAATTTTAGTAATTGCCATTATTCTTTCTCAGTATTTATGCTATTAGAATTAGTAAGAGAGTATATTTTTTTACGCATAGAGAAAATATCTTTTGCTTGATTTTCTAATAAGCTTTTTAAATCTTCTACATCATCTTTATATATAATTGATGTAGTATTTACCCTTTTAGCAATTTGATTTATATTATTTGAAGTACGACTTATATTTGTTGACATTTCACGAAAGACATCCATATCTAATACATAAATATCTTTTTCTAAAATACATTTCATAATAAATTGTCTAAGAGTTTTACACTTAGATGCTTTATATTTTTCATTTAGCAATTCTAACTCCTCGTCAGATAACATTAAATAAATTCCGTTATTTCTAAATCTACTTGTCATAATTTAACCTCCTCGTATATTATAGTTGTAGTAATAAATACTACATTTTGTTCTCAATCCCTCTTTCTTATGGGATAATAATTATATAGAAAGAGCTCGTAGTAAACTTCCTTGAAGTTCCTCTTCCTAATAAATTTATTAATCGAAATAAAAAAGAAAAACCTGTAAATTCAAGTAGGATAACTTGACTTACAGGTTTAATTTATTCTATATATTTCGTTTGGAAATCTCCTGATTTAAATTTTTATTATTCATATTTTATCACTTTTTGAGATAATATTCAAGTTTACGTTGGGACTATTATGAGCATTTGTTGTTGAATTTAATTATTATAAATTTAGGGGTTTGGGGATATTCCCCAACAAGTAAAATGGAAAAAATAAGCGATATAATCGTAGTATTCTTATTCCATTTTTAGTAAGTGCATATGCACTTACTGTGCTTGCTATTTTTGCTATTTTTGCTATTTTTGTTTAATAAAAATACACTATTTTATGATAACTTAAATTTTAAAAAACTAAAAAAATTACTTTGAAATAGATACTTTTACAACTATAATAATATGTATGATATTAAAAAATATTTTAAATTATCATATTTAAAGATATTTAATTAAATTATTAGTTACTAACAATTTAAGAGGGGGAGTAATTTATTTTACACAGGGAATTTGCTGAAGAAAATTATTTAGAAGCCATATATATTTTATCTTTGGAAAATGAAGAGGTTAGAAATATAGACATTGCTAACTATTTGGATTACAAAAGACCGACGGTTACAAGAATGCTAAAAAAACTTGACAATAAAGGCAGGATAACTTATGGAGATGATAAAATAATTCGTTTAACAGACGAATCAAAAAAATTTTGTGAAAAGATGTATAAAAAACATATGTATCTTACTAGCGTATTCATTAAACTTGGAGTTAATCCTAAACAAGCAGAAAGTGAAGCTTGTCTTATAGAACACGTTATCTCAGATGAAACGTTTAAAAAATTAAAAAAACATTTTAATGAAACCTTATAATTAATAGCATAGATAACTTTTAAATAAGTTTTTTATGCTATTTTTTTTATTATTTTACAAAAAATTTCAAAAACTCATTGATAAATGTTATCAAATGGTATATAATGAATAAAAGTTAGCTATTGCTAACAAAAAATATATTAAAAGGTGAATTTATGTCAAAAAATTTTGAAATGCTAAATAAAGAATTAGACGAAAACAATATTAAAGCTAGTCTTGTTATATTTCCGTTTGCAGGAGGTGGAGTATCTGCATTTAGAAATTGGAAATATGAATTTGAAGATGTAAGAGTATTTGTTGCTCAATATCCAGGAAGAGAAAATAGATTTTCTGAAAAGGCTATAAGTGATATTAATATTTTAGTTGAAACATTATTCAATGATATGAAAGAAAATTTTGATTTTGGAAAACCTTACTATTTATTTGGACATAGTATGGGAACAAAAATTGTTTATGAAATAGCCTTAAAGATCAAAAATTCAAGTTATGAAAATCCAAGAGGAATAATAATTTCAGGTGGACGTGCTCCAGTGTATAAAGAACCAAATCCAATCTATCACCTTGATGACGAAGGTTTTATAGAAGGGCTAAGAAGATATGAGGGAACCCCGAAAGAGATATTAGATAATAAAGAATTGATTTCAATTTTTTTACCGACACTTAGAGCAGATTTTGTAATAGACGAAGACTATCAAGATACAAAACATGAAAAATTAGAAAGTCCCATACTTGGCCTTATGGGAGATAAAGATCAAGAAATGAAATTAGAAGAACTTAAAAAATGGCAAGATTATACAACAAAAGAATTCGTCTA
This sequence comes from Finegoldia sp., assembly GCF_046991905.1. Taxonomy (NCBI): domain Bacteria; kingdom Bacillati; phylum Bacillota; class Tissierellia; order Tissierellales; family Peptoniphilaceae; genus Finegoldia; species Finegoldia sp. The sequence goes on from NZ_JBKWZF010000016.1 coordinate 18,509, forward strand.
TAAATATATAGATGGCAAGCATATGTTTGTAAATACATCTACTGATATGGTTATAGGGGAAATAAAAAGCTATATTAATGAAAACGTTAAAAATAATTAAAATTACAGAACTAACAAAATTTGACATTAATGAGGTAGTTCAATTTATACATGATGATTGTATAGCAGTAGTTGCTGTAGAAACAAATAGTTATGGAATTATAAGTGAATGTATTCCATATTTAAGTAAAGATCAAATTGAAATTATGTGGAAGTATAGAAAAGAAAGTGACAGAATTAATTATGCTGTAACAAAAGCAATAGTAAACTTGCTATTTTCTAAAATTGAGAAACTAAAATTCGAAGAGATTAGATGGCGTTACGGTAAATATAATAAACCATATATTAGAAATCATTTGAATTTACATTTTAATATATCACATACCACAGGATTTTCAATAGTAGCTTTCTCAAGAAATGATATAGGAGTTGATATTGAAAATATAGAAAGAAATATAGATTATAGTGAAATTAAGAATAATTTTTTTATTAACAATGAAAAAATATTAGGTTTGAAAGACTTTTACAAATATTGGGTTTCTAAAGAAGCTTATTTAAAATATAAAGGAGTCGGTTTAATTCAAAATTTGGAAACAGTTGATGTTATTAATAAAAATAATAATGTAATGAAAGTTATAGATAAAGAAAATAATATTCAAAAGGAGATTTTGATTTTTGAAAAAGAAAAATTTGTTTTTGCGTTATGCTATTAAAAAGGTAGGGCAAATATTATGAATTTAGAGATTAAGAGACAATTAATCAACTTTTATGATAAAGATGTTTGGGAGCATCTAACTGTTGGCGAACATTTGAAAATGTGGTCAAATACATACGCCGATAGAGTAGCAGTTGTAGATGAAAATGAAGAATTGACATATAGACAACTTAAAGATGAAGTGGATTGTTATGCTAATGGACTTTTAAATCAAGGCTTCTGTAAGGGAGATAAAGTATTATTTCAACTTCCTAATAGCAAAGAATTCATTATAATTTTATTTGCAATGATGAGTATAGGAGTGATTCCTGTAATTATCTTGATGGGTCATAGATATTCAGAAGTTAAGGGAATTTTAAATAAAACAAATGCAAAAGCATATATTGGAATTAACAGGTACTTAGGATTTTCATATGAAGATATGGTGTCTAATATTATAGAAGATACGAAAGAAGATTTACAAGTTTATTTGATTGGCGAAACAGAGAAATATGAGAAGTTATGTACCTTAAGACAAAATAGAAAAAATAAATTTGTTGAAGAATTAGAGTATAAGGAAACAGCTATATTTTTATTGTCAGGAGGTACAACCGGCTTTCCGAAACTAATACCTAATAGGCATTGTGAATTTATATATTTAGCAAAAGAACTGGCAAATGCAACAGATATGAATGAAGATACAGTGTATTTAGCAGCTTTACCTATGAGCCATAAATTTGCACTTTGTTGTCCGGGAATGATTGGGACATTGTCAAAAGGTGGTAAGGTAGTTACTTGTAGAGTATCCAGTCCTGATGAAATAATACCTTTGATTGAGGAACAGGAAGTTAGCATTATGGCATTGGTACCTACTTTAGCTAATATGTGTATAGAATATCTTAAAAATGATGATGCTGATATCAGCAGTTTGAAGTATATACAGATAGGTGGATCTGTTCTTGATTCTAACTTAGCAAAAAAGATTCAGGAAGAATTTAATTGTAAATTATTGCAATTGTATGGCATGAGTGAGTCGTTGATTACTTGCTCTAGGGTTTTGGACGATGATTATGACAGATTACATACTCAAGGGAAGAAGTTAAGTGAGTTTGACGAAGCTCGTATTGTTGATGAAAACGGGAAAGAGGTTCCTGATGGAGATTTTGGAGAGCTAATAGTTAGGGGACCATATACTATTTTGGAATATTATGATTCATCAAAACTAAATGATACTCAGTTTACAGAAGAATGTTTTTTAAGAACAGGAGATAGAGCCGCTAAGTTATATGGAGACAATTATAAAATTGTTGGTCGTGTGTTGGAGATGATAAATCGTGCTGGAGAAAAAATAGTTCCTTCTGAGTTGGAAAATATTTTGCTTACAAATAAGAATATTAGAGAAGTGCAAATTGTTGGCATACCCGATGAGACTCTCGGAGAAAAAATAGGTGTATTTATTTTGAAGGGGAGTACCGTTCTTACACATAGAGATATAAGGAATTATTTGGTAGAAAGAGGACTTGCTTCTTTTAAGTTACCGGATGAAGTACAGTATGTTGATCAATGGCCATTAACAAGCGTTGGAAAGGTAGATAAAAGTAAATTAAAACAACAAATGATTAAATAGATAAGGAGGCTACAATATGGAAACATATCAAACTAGACAACAGGCAGTACGACTTCTTGATGAAGTGTTACAAGCAAACTTAGATGGATTTAAACCTTCAGGAAAAGACAATTTGATTGAAAAGGGTTTAGGCTCTATCCAAATCATGCAAATAGTTTCAGAGCTTAAAAAATTAGGGATAAAATTATCGTTTGCAAAACTAATGGAAAATCCTACACTTGAAGATTGGATTAGACTTATTGAAAAAGCAAATATTAAAAATATTGATAAAAAGACTGAATCAAGAGAAAAGAATATTTCGGAAGAGTTCCCTTTAACGGATGTACAGTATGCTTATTTTGTAGGGAGAGAAGAAGATCAGGTTCTAGGTGGTGTTGGGTGTCACGCATACTTAGAAATTGATGGACAAGAGATTGTAACAGATAAATTAACTGCTGCTTGGAACTGTTTACAAATGGAAAATCCAATGCTTAGAGCAAAATTTAACCGTAATGGTACTCAGCAAATTATGGAAGAACCATACTCAAAAGAAGTTAAAATTTTTAATTATACTTCACTATCTGAAGAAGATGCAGACATAAAATTATTGGAAATGAGAAAAGAAATGTCTCATAGAAAATTTGATATAGAAGTTGGAGAAGTAGCTAGCCTTAGCATTGCGTTACTAAAGGATAAAAAACATAGAATATTTTTAGATATTGATATTCTAGTTGCAGATATAATGAGCATAGGCATTATAATGAGTAGACTTGTAGAGCTGTACTGCGGAGAAGATAAAGTTTCAATAGATAGCAATTATACTTTTAAAAATTATCTGGAGGAACGAAAAATAGATGACGAAATATACAAAAAAGATAAGGAATTCTGGAAGAAAAAAATTGAATCCAGTTTTCCTTTAGAGGCACCTAACTTACCCATTAACAAAAAACCAGAAATGATTGAAAAAGTGGTTTTTTCAAGAAGAAAGAAAATTATTAGCAAAGAAAACTGGATTAAGATTAAAGAAAATGCATATAAAAATAAAGTTACCCCATCAATGGTTCTGTTATCAGCATATTCAATGATTATTGAAAGATGGACAAATCAAGAAAAATTTGTGATCAATGTGCCATTATTCAATAGAGATGTAAATGATAATAGTGTTAAAAGAATGGTTGCAGATTTTACTAATCTTCTATTAGTTGAGTGTGAAAGAAAGAATGAAAAATTTTTAGATAGAGTGAAAACTATATCTGGCACATTTTTAGAAAATGCCTCTCACAGCTCATACTCTGGAGTGCAGGTACAAAGAGATGTTTATAAAGAAGTTGGAAAAACTATCAATATTGCACCTGTGGTGTTTGCTTGTAATATAGATTATCCTTTAGAGACTCAGGAAACAAGAAAAATATTCGGGAAAATAAACTATATGGTATCACAAACTCCACAAGTTTGGCTCGATTTTCAAACTTATTTAGTAGATGATGAGATTGTATTATGCTGGGATGTGGTTGATGAATTATATCCAGATGGAATGATTGATGATATGTTCGACTCTTTATACACTTTATTACAATCATTAAGTGATAATGAAAATTGGTATAGATTGCCTGAAATTCTTCCGTTGAATCAGATTGAAGATAGAGAAAAAGAATTAAAAAATATTTTGCCTTTGAGTTACCCTAAACAAACTCTCTATACAGAATTTCTTGATAGGATTAAAGTAAACCCGGAAAAAGTTGCTATTGTGGATGCACAATCCGGTATTGAATTAACTTATGGAGATTTATACAAAAAGGCGTTAATTATTGCAACAAATTTAATTTCTTTTGGAGTAAAAAAGAATGACTACGTGGGAATAACATTGCCAAGGGGATATAGTCAAATAGTTGGTATTTTAGGAATTTTATTTGCCGGCGCAGCATATGTTCCTATCGGTATTAATCAACCCAACGAAAGAAGAAGGAAAATATATGAACAGATAGGAATAAAACATGTCTTATCCAATAAAAATACAATAAGGGATTTTAATTTAGATGATACAGATATCACATTTGTTGATATGGATCAATCAACTATTCAAAGTATAATTGAAAAACCTGTCAATATTAGTCCGTTTGATACAGCCTATGTAATTATGACATCAGGAACGACGGGAATTCCTAAAGGTGTGGAAATTGCACACAATAGTGCTGTTAATACAATCAATGACTTAAATGAAAGATATGAAGTAAATGCCAATGATAGCGTAATAATGGTATCAGCAATTGATTTTGATTTATCAGTTTATGATATTTTTGGAATATTATCGGCTGGAGGAACTATCATTACTTTAGATGATAATAATTTCAAAGATCCGGAACTTTGGTTAAAACTTATTGAAAAATATGAAGTAACAATGTGGAATTCGGTGCCAATTCTTTTTGATATGCTAGTAACTATGGCAGAGGGTAAAGATGTTTCTATTCCATTGAGATTAGTTTTTCTTTCTGGAGACTGGATTGCAACAACATTACCTAAAAGATTTTATAACAGAAGCAAAAATTCTCTTGTAGTTGGAATGGGAGGAGGAACAGAGGCTTCCATTTGGTCAAATTATATCAATGTTCCAAAGGAAATACCTAAAAATTGGATTTCTATTCCATATGGAAAAGCGTTAAAGAACCAAGTCTATAGAGTAGTTGATGGTTTAGGAAGAATATGTCCTAACTATGTTAAAGGAGAATTGTTAATTGGTGGGGTTGGTGTTGCAAAGGGATATAGGGGAGATAAGGAATTAACAGAAAAGAAATTTATAGAATCGGATGGAGTTAAATGGTATAGAACTGGAGATGCTGGAAGAACATGGAATGATGGAACTATTGAATTTTTAGGAAGGCTTGATAATCAGGTAAAAGTTAAAGGGCATCGAATAGAACTTGGAGAAATTGAAGATGCTTTAATTGGAAATCCTAAAATTAATAAAGCTGTTGTTGATGTTATTAAGATTGGCACTAATAATCAATTGGTCGCATTTATTGAAAGTAATGAGAGTAAGGATTATACATTAACTAGATTAAGTAGTAATGAAAAAATAAATAAACTGAAATCTGAATACATTGATTATGATGAGTATCTAAATAGTGAAAATAATATGGTTTTAGGTTTGATATTTTCTATTTTCATGGATTTGGGTATTAGTCAAGGAAAAAGGTATTCTTTTGATGAAATAATGAAATTTGGAGAAATAGATATAGGATATGAATTGCTCGTAAAAAGATGGCTATTATTATTGCAAGAGCATAGTATGATAAGTTTAGAAGATGGTATTTACTTATTTAAAAAAATAGATATAGCATTAGACACAACAGTCAACCTAGATAATTTCAAAAATAATGTGGTAGATATTATACAGGGTAAGAAACAAGCTATTGATGTGTTTTATGCTTCTGAATCTAAACTTAGTCCTTCCAGACTTTTGAAAAAACTGAAAAATTATAGAGAAAATATAAATGAACTTATTGAAACTATAAAGATGGTATTTGATGGCAAAAATAAAAAGCTTAAGATTTTAGAAATAGGTGGAAGAAATAGCGAATTAACAGAAGAGGTAATTACAAACTTTGAAGATAAAATCGAAAAATATGTTTATACGGACAATTCACTATATTTTGCAAATGAGTTTGAAGACATAAAAAATAAATATACTTGTTTCGAGTTTATAAAAATAAATTCTTCAAGTAAGTATTTGGAAAATTTTAAAACGGAAAATTTCGATATTGTCATATTATATAATTCACTACATCGTTCTCATAATATTTCAGATATGTTGCGTAATATAAAAACCATATTATCTCCTATGGGCGTTGTGATTGGAACTGAAATAAATGATGAATTATTATTACCAGAAATTAGTGCATCTGTATTAGAACGTGGTTTTATTGATTTTGATTTGTTAGAGCGTAATGGAAAAATTATTCCAAATATTAAAAACATTAAAAATGCAAGTGAAAATTGTAAATATAAAATTGAGTATTTATCTAATGAGACTGAAATTAACAAAATGGGAAGTATGATATATGTTCTTAAAAATAACAAAATAGATGTTGAACAAGATGAATTAATTAAATTTTTAAAGAACAAGCTTCCTGAATACATGATTCCATTTGAATTTGTAATAGTAGGAGAAATGCCTTTAAATAAAAATGGTAAAATTGATAGAAAAGAATTAAGGAAATTGATAGAAGGACATGATAATCAAGATTCTGGTTATGATAGCAAAAGTATTGAAGGTAAAAATGAAACAGAAAAGTATGATGAAATTACAAGGAAATTAGTCAATATTTATAAAGAAATTTTAAATGATATGAATGTATTATCGACTTCTAATTATTTTCAATTAGGAGGAGATTCTCTTACAGCGACGAAAATTGTTTCCGAAGTACAGAAAGAATTGTGTGTACAAATATCAATTGGAGACATCTTCAAATATCCTGTTTTGAGAGAACTTTCAGAGTATATTAAAAAAATTGACAAAAAGAGAAATTTATCATTTCAAAAAATTATACCTGATGTTGAAAATATAAATGAGCCATTTCCATTAACGGATGTGCAATTTGCATATTGGATAGGAAGAAACAAAATGTATTCTTTAGGTTCAGTAGCAACACATTGTTACTTCGAATTAGATTGTTTGAATATTGAGCCTAATAAACTTCAAAAGATAATAAATGATATGATTAAGTATCATTCTATGTTAAGGGCGATAATTTTAAACAATGGAACACAACAGATATTGGAAAAAGTTCCACCATTTATGTTAGATATTAATAACTTATCATGTCTTAATAAGGTTGAACAAGAGGAAGCTTTAAAATTGACTAGAGATATTATGTCTCACGAAATATTAAAGATAGATAAATGGCCTATATTTAATTTCAAACTTAGCATTTTAGATGAAATTAAATCCAGACTCCACATTAGTTTAGATAATATTATTTTAGACGGTTGGAGTATGTTCTACATTCTAGATGAATTGAAATTAAGATATAATGAAGAAAATTTTTATAAGGAATTACCAGATGTTTCATTTAGAGATTATGTTTTAGAAATTAGAAAAGTAAAAAACACATCTAAATATCAGGTTGATAAAAAATATTGGCTGAATAGATTGAATGGATTTTTGGAAGCCCCTAAATTTGAAATAGCAAAGTTAGAAAGTGATATAGAAGAACAAACTTTTAATAGAAGAGAAAAAATCATTGATTCTTATGGATTGAATAAATTAAAAGGAATCGCAAGAGAAAATAACATAACATTGACAATTTTATTAATAACATTATTTTCTGAAATAATTAGGAAATATTCATTAAATGATGAATTTGTATTAAATATTACACAGTTTAACAAGGAACAAATTCATCCGGATATAAATAAAATCATAGGAGATTTTACTAACCTAACATTTCTTGAAGTAAAAAATTGTACTAGCGATTCATTGCTAGAAAAATCCAAAATGTTGCAAAAACAATTATTAGAAGATACAAAACACAATTCATATAGTGCTGTAGAATTTGGAAGAGAATTAAGGAATAAATACTCTAACAATAGATATTCTTTAATGCCTATAGTATTTACAAGTGGATTAGGTTTGTCTGAAGGCAGGAAAGATACTTGGCTAGGAGAACTTGTATATAATATTTCTCAAACACCACAAGTTTGGCTTGATCATCAAGTTATGGAAATGGACGGCAAATTAAAAATAATTTGGGATTCCATTGATGAAATATTTACGGCACAGTTGCTAGATAGGATGTTTGAGTCTTATGGAAACTTATTGGATACTATAATAAATAATACCAATACGTTTTCCACTAAAATTAATTATAAGGAAAATAAAGATACTGAAAATAATGTATGTATTAGAGAAGACTTATCAGTTTATCAAAATAATGAACCTGATGAAGATATTCATAAATCAAACAAGAAAACAGAAGATAAACTGAACACTGAGCTACTTTATTCTATATCAGAAATTTGGAAAGAAATTTTAAAAATTGAAGAAATAAAAAAAGAAGATAACTTCTTTAAACTAGGAGGGAATTCTTTAAATATGATACAACTATCTAATACATTAATGGAACGATATGGTTTTCATTTAGAATTAGGAGAATTTATGGAAACTCCATATATTGAAAATTTGGTAATAAAGTTGATGGATTTTTTGAAATGATGTATTTGGAGAGAGGAACATTATGATGAAAGCGATAGTTTGTGGAACAACTTTTGGTCAATCCTATATAAATGCGATAAAAAAAATAAATAATATTGAATTGGTAGGTATATTAGCTTTTGGAAGTAGTCGTTCTAAGAGGTGTGCAGAAGAACATAATGTTCCACTATATGTTGATGTAGATTCTATTCCAGGAAATATAGATATTGCATTTGTTATAATTAAATCTTCTGTATTGGGAGGTAAGGGAACTGAATTGTCAGAGAGTCTCTTAAAAAAAGGAATTCATGTGATACAGGAACATCCAATTCATTATAGAGAGATAGAGAACTGCTTAAAGTTGGCTCATGAATTCAACTCATATTATATAGTAGGGAATTTATATAATTCATTGGAAACTATTGAAAAATTTATTGAAGCTGCAAAATATTTAAATAAAAAAGATGTTCTTGAACATGTAGATATCATGACATCTTCGCAACTTCTTTATTCTTTGATAGGTATTCTGAACGAAGCATTACCTCTTCTTAGAAGTTTTAATATAATTCCAACGTTAACAGAGAAAAGATACCCTTTTAATCGTGTTGTTTTGTCAAATGGGCAATTGGATGTAAACTTACAAATTCATAATGAGGTTTCTGATGTGGATGGGAATAACCATATGCATCTTCTTCATAAAATTACTTTTTTTTATAAAAGTGGAAGATTAGATCTTGAAGATACCTTTGGATCTGTAATATGGAGGGATAGAATGAATATATCTGATAATATTGTGTTAGATTCAAAACAAATTGATGTTAATTATTTAAATAAGCCAATAAAATTTAGCTTGGCAAATTACAGTAACTTGACATATGAAACTATACTTTATGATGTTTTTCCGAATGCCATAAGGAAAGAAATTGAAAAATTTATTGAAAATGTTAAACAAAGAAAAAATAATATTACAAGAACGCAAAAGGAAATAATAGTTTCGAAAAAATGGGGAGAAATAATGAAAGAAATAGGGTTTCCTAAAAATGTTAAATTTGGTGAAGAACATCTTAACCATTTACAAGCTTTAAAAAATTTAGGGATGAAAAAATGAAACTAAAAAATGATAGTACAGACTTAGAATTATTTGATTATGTAAATGAGCTGAGAAAACAGGGAATGTTTTTGTTTGTGGAAGATAAAAAATTAAAATATAGAATCAAAAAAGAATTATACAATGAAGAGGTAATCAACGAAATTAAAGTTAACAAAGAGGATTTACTCAGATATTTATCAAAAGCACAAGAAAACACTTTGGAATTGAGTTCACTTCAGTTGGCATATATGGCTGGACAAGTAGATGGGGAATTTTTAAATAAAGTTAATGCTCATTATTATATTGAATTTGAAAAGCAAAATTTAAATATTGCTAATCTTGAAAAAAACATTAATTTGATGATTAGAAAAAATGATATTTTAAGATTGATTTTATTATCGGATGGTAGAGGGATTATACTGGAAAAAGTTCCTGAATATAAAGTTTTTAAATATCAATATAATTCTAAAGAGGATAGGTATAAAATGCGAAAGATTTTATCGCATATGAAGTATAATATCGAAACATGGCCTATGTTTAAATTCGTAGTTGGAAAGAAAATTAATGGCGGGAATAAAAATGATGTACTCCACATAAGTTTTGATTGTTCTATATTAGATGCGTGGAGTGCAGGTAATATGATATATAAGCTTTTTGCGTTATACGAAGGAGAAAAAATAAGTTTTTCCGATGTATCTTATAAAGATTATGTAATGAATTTAAGAATATATAAGGAACTTGCGTTTAATAAGAGACTTTTAGATGAGGCTGAAAAATATTGGAATAAAATGATAAAAACACTACCAAAAGCACCGAATTTAAGAACAAAAATGCCGATTAATGACTTAGAAGAATACAATTTTAAAAGAAAAGAATATCGTTTTAGTAAAGAACAAACTGACAATTTAATACATTATTCAAAACTAAGAGGTGTAACGTTGTCTGCTATATTAATCACTATTTATATGAAAGTATTGTCTGACTTAATTGAGACTGACGAATTAACAATAACAACAACATTATTTGGGAAATTACCAGTAGTTAAAAATGCAGATGAATTGTTGGGAGAATTTACAAATATAGGATTAATTAGCTATAAAGATGAATATAAATCTATATTAGAGTCCATCAAAAAAACCCAAAAACAAATATTTAAGTTATTAGAATATAGATGTTTTGATGGGATTAATGTTATAAATAAAGCTAGGCAAGAGAATGGAATAAATAAATTGTTTCCAATAGTAGTTACCTGTATGATTGGAGAGAGTTATAACAATTGTAAAAATGGATTCCATGAAATATGTTCATTAAGTCAAACACCTCAAGTTTATCTAGATCATCATATAAGAATGATTGATGATAGTATTGTGATTACTTTTGATTATATAGATGAATTATTATATGAAGAGGATATTATTTGGATGGTAGGTAAGTATATTGATGTTTCAAATGAAATATGCTCTAATTTTTGATAAATCAACTATGGAGGGAATAATATGAAAAGAAAAAAGTTTAATATTGAGTATCAAAAAAGAATTTATAGTGGTAAATATAAAACAATAATCTCACAAGAAAATGTTAAAACGCTCCTGGTTGAACCAGAATTAGAGGAAGATAAATCGGAATTTAAGATAAATTATATTGATAATATTAATACAGACAATGAAGTAAAAAAGAGAAAGTATTTTGTCCAAAAATTTTTATTAGATTTATTAACTGAAATTAATGTTAAAAAAATAAAAATAGACAACAAGAATGAAAATATAATTAAATACTGGTTGAAATATGTGAAAGATTTTAAAGCAGATGAGATGAATGAAGTAAAAATCGCAGAGGATTCTTTATATAGAAAACTACAACTAAAAAAGAATTTATTTGTAGATATACTTGAGAATAATAATAAAAAAGAGCTTTTGCTTTTAGATAATGAAATATCCCCAGCAAAACTAGGCATTAGAAGTGAGTTTACTGAGAGTTTATTAGATAAATTAATTAAAAACATCAATAATGAAAGTAAAGATATTAAAAGGTTAACAATAGGCATTGTTAATGATGTAGATTGCACAATAAAAGATAACTTAGTCAGCAGAATTAAATATTTAAACAATGTAATTTTATTAAATGATTGCAATGATAAGAGATTTTTAAAAGATAATTACTTAAGTAGATTTGATCACATTATTTCTGTTAATTTTTTACATCAAATTGAAGATGTTGAATCTTTTTTCAAAACCTCAAAACTAATGTTAAAAAGAAACGGAAAAATTCATGTAATTGATTTTGGTAAAATGGATCCAATATCTATACTTACAGCCATATTTTTTCAAGAAAAAAATCTTAATGTAGAAACTGAAAAACGTACGCAGTTTTTTTATAAAGTTGATTACATTAAGGAAATAGCAAAAAAATATTTTTTAAAAAATACTATGTTTTCGATAGAAAATAATATTGCTTATTATCTCGAATCAGAAAACTATACAGATCATCTTGAGTTGATAAATAACTTAGAAAATGAAATTGGGTTAGATTTCGATAAGAAGATTGTTTTGCTGTCATTGGACTCTTTTGATGTGGATGTCTCTGATAAAGCAACAATAAAAGAACAATTAAAAAATCATAATGAAAATTTAGAAGAAATCTTAAAAATAATATGGATGCAAAATTTGGATATAGATGATGTAGATAGAAATTCTAATTATTTTAAGCTTGGAGGAAATAGCTTATCTGCAACAAAGCTTCTAGTTGAGATAGAAAGAAGATTAAAATGCAACCTAAAATTAAATGAAATTTTTTCAAATCCTGAATTTGAAAAAATGTTAAATTTGATAAATTCAAAACAGTTAGGTATGGAGGTAGTAGAAGGTGAAATATGATAGGAATAATTGGAGCTACTGGAGATATTGGTTCAGAATGTACTAAAATTTTGAATGATTATGGCATCAAAGATATAAAGTTGGGATATAGAAAAAAAGAAAAAGTTTATAAGAGTAAGAATACTTTTGCGTTTATAGATTTGGATGATATAAATACTTGTATTGAGTTTGTTGATGGATGTGACTGTATTATAAACTGTTCAGGGTATTCAGATTCATCAATATTTAATTTAATAGATACAGTTAATAAAAACAAATGTATTCTAATTGACTTAAGTTATTATAATTTCTATGAGAAATCTGTTTTTGAAGGAGGAACAATATATCATGGAGTTGGTTCATCGCCAGGATTAATAGAAGCATTGCCAGTTATTATTTCTAGAGTTTTTGATAAAACCCTTAGTTTTCAAATGTATTACGCCTCTAATGGAGAATTTACTTATAATGCAGCCAAAGAATACTTGAGATATTTAAGTGAAGATGGGTTTTATGCAAGATCAATCTTAAATTCAGGGAAGATAGAACCATATTTGGCAGAAAATAAAACAATAACATTGCCAATAAGCAGCGAAAGATGGGTGCCATTTCCGTATATTGATAAAAGAACTATTAAAGTTTGTAGGCAAATAGGTGTGGAAAATGCCATATTTTATATGTGCATAAAGAACGGATATGTTTGCAATTTTTTAAAGAATATTCGTTCCGATAACATTGAAAATATAAATGTAATGGCACAAAAATTAGTGGATTTATCCAATTTGGATAATATTGAAAAAAAAGATTTTGGAGGATTTATCTTAGAGGCAACAGGAATAAAAAATAAAAATACTATAGATGCTAATATGATTTTAAAAAGCATTTCACCAACTAGATTAACGGCTCTAACAGTAGCAGCTGTTTCCATTTTAGCTCTAGAACATGGTAATAAAACTGAAATCAAAGATATGAGTGAGTTTCCTTTATTAAATAGTTTACTTGATAAGATGATGGAAATGGATACAACATTTTATTACAAATTGATGAAAGGAACAAATTTGAAATTGAATAATATCTTTGAAGGAGAAATATAAAATGAAAAAAAGATTGAAAGCCATAGTTTGTGGCACGAATTTTGGGGAATTTTATTTAAAAGCATTAAAGAGAGCCGAATCAGATTTTCAAATTGTTGGTATTATCGGAAGAGGTAGTGAAAGGTCAAAGACATTTTCAAAGAAATATAATATACCACTGTATTTTAATGTTGAAGAATTGCCATCAGATATAGATTTAGCTTGCGTTATTGTTAGAAGTGAGGGAACAGGTGGGGATGGAACAGAATTGTGCATAGATTTACTAAATAAAGGAATAAACGTAATTCAAGAGCAACCTGTTTATCAAGAACATTTATATAAATGTTATAAGCTAGCAAGAGAGAAAAACCTTATTTACATGACTGCAAATCTATATTCAAATTTATCAAATATGCAGAGCTTTGCAGTGTATGCAAAAAAATTAAATATATATTCTAAGTTAGAATATATAAGTGTTTCTTTTTCTACACAATTATCATATGTAGCTTTGGATTTATTAGCTATTTCTGGTATTTTAGGTGATTTAGAGTTGGATAATAATATAATAAAGGGATTAGGCCCATTTGATATATTATATGGAAATATAGGGAAATTACCTATTTTAATAGAATTCAATAATCAATTAAATCCCAAAACACCTGATTACAATATGCAATTAATGTATAGTTTTAAACTTTATTATGAAGATGGAGTATTATCGCTAAATGATGCTTATGGAGATGTTGCTTGGCGTCCAAGAACATATTTAAAAGGAGCTAAAGACGATTTAAATATAGGTAAAGAGTCAATCTACAAGGTTTTGAATTCTTTAAAAGAAACGAGTACTTCAAAATTTTTTCAAACATACTGGATTGATTCAATAACAGCAGAATTGATTAAAATGAAGAAATATATGAATTCAGGCAAACTTGATATTCGTCGAGTAAACAGGGAACTATCAACATCTAAAAAATGGGAAATTTTGCAGAAAAAAGCGGGATATGCAAAGTTTATGGAGACTAGTAAAGAGAAGCTGCTTTTGCTGAGTGATATAAAAATTCTTGATGAATAATTTAATAAGGAGGTAAATAATGGAGAACGGTTATAAAGAAATAATTGAAAAATATTCTAAGCAAGGTATTGAGTTGTATGTTGATGGTGAAAAGTTAAAATATAAATCCATAAATGGTCAGTTAGATGAAGATATTTTAATGGAATTAAAATTAAATAAAGAAGGACTTAAAGAATACATTAAAAAACTTGAGAATAAATATGATGTTAAAGATGATTACGCACCATTTCCATTATCTCCAGTTCAGACATCATATCTTTATGGAAGAGATGACTTACATTCATATGGAAATGTATCTTGTCACATTTATCAAGAATTTTTATATGATAATTTAGACGTTTCAAAAGTACAAGATACATGGAATTACTTGATAAATAAACATGAAATGCTGAGGGCAGTTATATTTAAAGAAGGATATCAAAAAATACTACAAAAAGTTCCAGAATATGAGGTTGTTACTGGAGATAGGATATCTATTAGAGAACAGTTAGAGGATAAAGTTTATCAATTAGAAAAATGGCCAATGTTTGATATTGGAGTATCAAATTATGGAGAAAAATCAATTTTACACTTTTCGATGGATTTTATGATATGTGATTGGTCAAGTATATGGCAACTTTTATTAGAGTTTGAGATGAAGTATTTTAAAGGAATAGAGAATGATAGACAATCTAAGATATCATTTAGGAATTATATAATAAGTGAAGAAAAGACAAAAGAAAACTCGGAATACAAGAAGGCGAAAGCATATTGGAGTCAAAAGACTAGAGAATTAAAGACATCTCCAGTAATACCTTTAAAAACGCTAAAAGAAACGGACGTTTGTAAGTTTAAAAGATTGTCTTTAACATTAGATAAGGATATGTGGGATAAATTTAAAATTTTAGCTCAAAACCATGCTTTAACACCGACAGCATCAGTATTGACTGTATATAGTGAAGTACTAAAAAAATGGAGTACAGAAAAAGAATTTCTTATAAATTTAACTTTATTTAACAAGAAAAATTTAGGGGAAAATATAGAATATTTAGTAGGCGATTTTACAAATACATCGGTAATTTCGATAAAAAACATAAAAGAATCTTTTTCAGAGTTAGCAAGAGAAGTTAATAAAGAATTATTCAGCTCAATAGATAATAGTGCATATCCTGGAGTTAATATATTAAGAGATATTGCTAAACTGCATAACTCCAAAGAATTTTTAGCACCATATGTATTTACAAGTGCAATAGGGTTAATTAAAAAGAGGTTGATAGGAAGATATGTGTATGGAATATCTCAAACACCGCAAGTATTTATTGATTGTCAAGCTATGGATACTGAATTAGGTTTACAGATTAATTGGGATGTTCGTGAAGGAATATTTGAAGATGATATGTTGGAGGATATGTTTAGTGAGTTTAAGAAGATTTTAATAAATTTATCGAACAATAAAGAATTTTGGGAGAAACGTCTTGAAATTGATCTACCTAAGTGGCAACGTGAAATTAGAGAAAAAGTTAATGCTACAAATAAAAAAATTAATAATAAGACATTATTAGAAGATTTTATAGAAAAAGTAAAATCTTATCCAGATAAGGCGGCTGTTATAGACTCTAGAGGTTCAATTTCTTATAAAGAATTATATAATAAGTCTGTATCTATAGCTTTAGCATTGAAAGAAAAAAATGTAAAAAAAGGTGAGCATATAATTGTAAAACTACCACATAATAAAAGTCAAGTTTATACTATTCTTGGAATACTTATGGTAGGAGCTATATATGTTCCGGTAGATTTTAATATAGAAGAAAAAAGATTAGAGAATATTTTAAAACAATGTAATTGTAAAGTTATTTTGACAAATGGCAGTTGTTATGATAACAGACAAAGAAATTTTGTGAACATTGATGATGTAAATTATAGGTTAGATTTGATAAATATGTTTAATATAGAACATGTTGATTCGAATGATGCAGCTTATATCATGTTTACGTCAGAGACTACTGAAAATCCAAAAGGTGCTGTAATAAATCATGGAGCAGTATTTAATACTATATATGATATAAATCAAAAATTCGAAATATCTGAGAGAGATTGCTTATTAAGAATATCAAAATTAGATTTCGACTTATCTGTTTATGATATTTTTGGAATGTTATCAGTTGGAGGAACTATTGTATATCCTGATGAAAGTGAGTATTTAAATCCTGCTCATTGGGATAAATTGATTGAAGAAAATTCTGTGTCTATATTAAATATGGTACCAGAATTAATGAAACTATATTTAAATTATTTAGAAAATTTATCAAAAAAACAAAATTTTATTAAACTAATATTGCTATCAAGAGATTGGATCCCTTTAAATATGCCTAATGCGGTGCAAAAAACTTTTGTAGAATCTAAAATAATAGTATTGGGAGGTGATACAGAAGCCTCTATATGGTCTAACTATCATGAATATAAAGGTATTAAAAAGGGATGGAAAAGCATTCCGTATGGGAAACCGCTCACTAATCAACAAATTTATGTATTAGATAAAAATTTTGAAGATTGTCCAGTTTATTGCGAAGGTAATTTATATATAGCTGGTAGAGGCTTGGCGGAAGGGTATTTAGGAGATAAAAAGTTAACAGAAGAAAAGTTCTTTATTCATCCTCTAAAGCAGGTCAGACTTTATTCTACTGGAGATTTGGGTCGCTATTTATCAAGTGGAGAAATAGAATTTTTAGGTACGGAAGATACTCAGGTAAAAATAAGAGGCAATAGAATAGAACTTGGAGAGATAAAAAACACCTTAATGAAACAGGAAGGAATTGATGATTTAATTGTTAGAGTCAACTATAATAAGGAGGATAAACCGATTGAAGTTATTGCCAAAATAGGGGTTGATATTAGTGAGGTTGACGAACAATGCGATAAATATTTTGATGGGTTTGAGGCAATAGAAGAAAATATTCAGAAAAATATAGACTATGATTGTTATCAATATATTTGCAAACAAAGGGATATAGTTTGCCTTAATTCGATGTTAAATACTTTGATAGATTTAGGGGTATTAAAAAAAATTGGTTTAAATTTATATAATTATGAAAAAAATTCAACTGATATAGATTTAAAATATCATAAAATTATAAATAAGTGGATAACTCAGCTTAAAATAAATAATGTTATTTATTCAAAGGGAGAATCAATTGTAATTCCTAAAATAATAAAGAAAGAATTATTAGATAAGTTATGGAATAATTGTATTTTAATGTGGGATAATGCATTCGGAGATATTAATATAATGTATTATATTAAGGAAAATATAGATAATTTAAAAAACATTTTAACAAACAAGATTGATCCAAGAGGAATTCTTTATCCTAATGGCTCAAAGAAATATACAGAATCTCTTTATGAAAAAAGTATATTTTCAGCCTTGATTAATGACTATTATTGCCAGTTTTTAGAAAATTATTTAAAGTACAATAAAAAGAAAAAGATAAGAGTTTTAGAAATTGGTGCAGGTACTGGTGCAACAACAAAAAAACTATTAAAAATACTTGATGGTCATGACTATGAATATCATTTTACAGATTTGCAAAAATATTTTTTACCACAGGCTAAAGAAAATTTTAAAAATAATAAGAATATATTAGTTTACCAACTAGATATAAATGAAGATCCAATTAAAAATGGCCTACAACCAAATTATTTTGATATTATTATAGGAGCATATGTATTGGAAAATGTTAAAGATATTGCTAAAAGCATGTCTTACATTAAGACATTGATGGCACCTAAAGGATATTTGTTATTCTCAGAAGCTATAAAAAACGAACCTTGGCTATTGGTATCGCAAGCATTAATGATGGAAGAAGCAATTGATAGCATAAGAGAAGAAACTGTATTTATAGACACAAAAACATGGGAAAATATATTGCTTAAGGTTGATGATAGCAATAAAGTTTATAAATTTCCATATGAGAATAAATCTTTAGGGATTTTTGGGGCAACTCTTTTTATTAAAAAGTTTAAAACGAAGTTTATGGAAATAGATAGGGAAAAAATAAACGAGAGTATTAAGGGATATTTGCCAAATTATATGATTCCATCTAAAGTTTACTATGTAGAATCTATAATGTTGAATAGTAATGGCAAAATTGATCAGGAAAAGAATTTTGATATAATTAATGCTGAGAATAATGAAGAAAAAGTTTATACAGCTAACAATGAAGCGACATCTGAAACTGAAGAAAAAATTCTTAAAATTTGCAAAAATTTGTTGGAAACTGAAGATTTAACACTGGAATCAAATTTTTATGACTTTGGTGCAGATTCACTTATTATTGCAAAAATAGCAACCGAAGTGAAAAATAAGCTAAATAAGGAAATTTCTTTTGAAGAATTATTGAGAGAAATAATTAATTTTCCTTTTGTATCTGAAATTTCTGCGTTTCTGGAAAAAAGTGATGACAAGGATGTAGAAAAAGATTATAGTGATGAAGAAATGGTATATACAAAAATTTTTAAAGGTTCAAACAATTTGGAGACCTCAAGGTTAAGGGTACTTGTACACGGCGCTTTTGGAAGTTGGGAAAATTTCAAGTATTTAGCTACAGAATTATGCCAACAAAATGCAGGAGATGTTTTGATATTGGGAGTTTCAAATATAAAAAAATATTTAGAACTTGATAAGAAAAACCTGGTGCCTATGTTAGCGGATATGTATTGTAAAAAGATAGTTGGATTTGATGTCAAAGAAGTGCAGCTAATAGGATATAGTTTTAGTGGAGTCGTAGCAATAGAAATGGCAAGAAGACTTTTAGAAATGGGAATCAATGTTGTTAATTTATCTATAATTGAAGGCGGAACAATTCCAGAGAATAGTTTTGATGAATTACCACTTGAATTAATATTCATATATGCGTTTGGTATAAACTTAGAAGATTTAGGAATTAGACAAATTGATATATTTGATGATATTTATACTTCAATTGATACTAATAAAAACATACTAACGATATCAAATATTTTAGATCATTTAAATAATGAAGAAGATAAAAATCTTATTATAGAATTAAACAATATGATACAGAGTGATAGATTTATTAAGTATCATAGTCTTATTAATAAAAAGCAGAAACAGGCGTTATCTATGTACTCTTTGTTTGAACTATATAAAATATTTAGACATTCAGTAGAAGCTCAAAAATATAACCCCGATCTTTTCTTTGGGGATCTTGATTATTATATTGCTAAAGATAACAAAGGAGCATATAAATATATTGAGCATTTAGTTGATAAATGGAAAGATTCAATTATAGGCGATATAAACAAATTCTATATTGATGGAAATCACTACAGTTGTGTACAAAATAAAAATAATGCTAAACAATTGGCGATGTTAATAAAAAAATAACCGTCTAAAGGAGATGTAAATGAAGGTGTCAAATGTTTTGATATGTGGTAATCCAGAAAATTTACATTATTTGCAAGCAAAAACTAAATTATGTATATTAGATTCTGAAGATGAGTTAGCTGAGAAAAATGCTTATTTTAAAAATCTAAAACTATACAAATTTGTTTCGCAGTTACCATCAGATATTAAATGGGCGTATATTCCTCAAAAATCCTTGATAGCTTCTAACAATCCCTATTTAAGAATGGAATTGTTAGAAGCCGGAATTTCTATAGTTGATCAGATGCCATTGGATGTAGATCAAATAAAAGATTGTGTAAAAATTGCAAATAATAAAAAAGTTTATTATATTCCAGAAATACCAAGTGAAAATGATATTTTTTTTAAACAGTGTACAAATACGATATATGAAGAATTTAGTAAGAACAATATTTTATATATTGATGGGTTATTTTCAAAGTTTTTGATATATTATATTTTTAAAATACTGAAAGAAGGATTGAAGACAAATCAAAAAGTAAATATAACAAATAATCATGGTAATTCAATGATAAAATCATTTTCAGGATATATTGCAAGTGTTCCGTTTTGCATAAGAATATATAGACCTAATCTTAATGAAGAATATCAATTTACTGCGTACAATGATGAGTTAAAAATTTTCACAAAAAATTGTTGCATAACAATTAACTTTATTCAGAAAAATATATTATATGGTTATAATATAATAAAAAAAACAGCAGGAAATATTAGCGGTTTTAATCAAACATTGAAGAACAATTATAAGTTGAATTTAAGTACAGTTATTGAGGAGGGCATAGATATAAATGAAATTAATTATCGCTCTCATATTCAAGAAGCATTAAACGATTTATCTTTTATTCAAGATATAAATAAAGTATTATCATGTGATAAAATGACAGGAATAGGAGAATATAAAAGAAAAAATAATTGGTTTCAAACTTTGAAACAAGGAGATGGATTTAATTATAATAATTCAGTTACAATAAATATGAGTAAAGAAATTGCTAATATAGAGAGGAATTATTCATATATCTCGAAAGAATATTTATTAAAGTATAAAGAAACGTTGGATACTTATATATTAGGAGAAATATTTAAATTTTTTAAAGACAACGGTGCTTTTAACGATCAAAATATAAAATATTCTGAGGAAAAGATCATTAAAAACTGCTTCCATAGCAAAAATAGTAAGATAGTAAAGAGATGGTTAAAAATGCTTGTTTTGCATGGATTTATAGAAAATAATGAAGGAAGTTTTTATTTGACTAAGAATTTACAAATCAATACAGAACAACTTTTTTGTGAGTTGCGTGAATTATGGGATTGGAAATTAGGTGATCCCTCTTCGATAGATTATATCAGAGAAAATATAAAAAATTTGAAAGAGTTGTTTTATGGGGAAATTGATTGTAATGCTATATTATTCCCGGAAGCTGATATAAAATATGCTACAGCTCTGTATAAAAATAATTTAATATACAGATTTTTAAACGAAATAATCGGAATTCAGGTCGCTGATTATGTAAACCGACATTTTGAAAGCAAGCTTAGGAAAATAACCATACTTGAGGTTGGCGCTGGTATAGGTGCGTCAACAGATAGTATAATTACAAAATTAAATGAATATAGTTTGATACAAAAAATAAATTATTTATATACTGATATTTCGAAGTTCTTTTTAGATATTGGAAAAGAGAAGTTTAAAAATAATTCAGCAATTAAGTATTTAAGGCTTAATATTGATAATTTAGAAGAGATAGAATCTTTAGATAAGGTAGATATTATTGTTGCAGCAGGGGTTTTAAATAATTCTAGTAATCTTGAGAAAGTAATGAAGGCATTTTTAAAAAAGATAAGACCAGATGGAGTAATGTTGATTACAGAACCAATAGGTAATCCAATTGAGATGCTAGTATCACAAGTATTTATGATGGAAGAACCTGATGATATACGAAAGATTAAAAATAGCACTTTTTTAGAATTAAATGATTGGATAGAACTTATTAATCGATGTGGGGATTTTGATATTAGTATTTTCCCTAGAGAAAATTTCAATTTGAATATATTTGGGCAAAAGTTATTAATAATTAAAGATAAAGTGAGGCGAAAATATGGTAACACAAAAATATAATATTGTTTTTATATGTGGAGCATCACATGCTGAATGGTGTTGGGATGAAAATTTTACTAAATATTTTATAAAGAAAGGCTATAGTGTTAATATCCACGTTCTGTCTAAAAATGCGAGAAATGTTAGGAACTCTGTTTTAATGTTAGAAGAAATTATAAGAAAGATAAAAAGAGAAAGTAATAGTAAATTAGCGATAGTTTCTCATTCAATGGGCAATTTAATCTTAAATGAATATTTACAAGATGATAAAAATATTAATAATGTAAATGCAATAGTATTACTTTCACCTTATCCAATTAGTAATAGGTTATTGAATGCTATAAAAATTTCTTTTAATTATTACGGAAAAACGAAGGAAGAACTTTTCTTTTCTGGAAGAGTAGATAAAGCTGAAGAATATGTAGCTAAAATGAAAGAAGAAGCTAAAAATATAAGATTGTTGACATTAACATATTCTTCTATTAAATTTTTTTGCAAATTTGTACCAACTTTTATAATTGGCTCAAAAAATGATAGATGCATACCTGTAAAGTCTCTGATTGATAGTATGAATTATTATGGTGCAACTTTGAAGATTTATAATGAATTATGTCATGATTGTATGCTTGATCCACATTGGGAAAAAGTTGCCGAAGACATACATTTATTCTTACAAAATAATCGTTCATGAATATGGATGTTGTAAATTCATAAAAATCATGTCTCTTCTAAATTCTCTTGACTTAAAATGGAATATATAGTAAAATTTTAGATAACAAAGTTATCTGCATATAGGAAGAGGTGAATAACATGAAAAATCTGAAAGGATTTGATGTTACACACGAAAACATTTTGAAAAGTGGGAAAATTAATTTTTTAAATGATGGATATGAACGAGCTAATTTAAGAAAGATATGTAAAGATGCCGGTGTTACTACAGGGGCTTTTTATAGACATTTTGAGGATAAGGAAGCTCTATTTGTTGCATTAGTTGAACCACTCGCTAAAGAGATTTTAGATTTATATACAAAATTTGAAGAAGAATCATTTAGAAGTATTGATGAGAAACACATTAAAGATTTAGCTGAAATTAATATTGATGGATCAATTGAAACCGCAATATATATATTTAGAAAAAAAGATATATTTGAACTTTTAGTGTATAAAGCGTATGGAACAAAATATGATAATTTCATTGAAAAATTAGTAAAAATGGAAGATTTAAATAGAAATAAAATCTCAAAAATAGTTTTAAAAGATAATTATAAATACATTAATATATCTGAAAAATCAATGCACTTACTTAATCATGCATATATTAATGCATTGTGTGAAATTATTATGCATTCTGACAATATTGAAGAGGTTAAACAAAACTCAGAAATTGTTGCGAGATTTTTTCGTGAAGGGTGGAAAAAATTGCAAGGATTTTAAGGGTTAGTTTTTTGCATAAATGATAACTAAGTTAGCTAATAATGTTATTTTATTTGGAGGTGTTGATTATGAAACAAAAAAGTCCTGCTGCTATATTGTGGGAGCTTGCAAAAAAGGAACATTCAAAGTTAAAAACATCTGTATTTATAGCGAGTATCGGTGTTATTGCAGGGATTATTCCATATATTGCAGCAAGTCGTATTTTAGTTGAATTGTTAAAGGGAAATGAGGATTTTAAAATTTATTCTTTATGGTTAGGAATAGGATTGTTATCCTACATCTTAAAATCATTTTTATACTCTATGGCTTTATCTGTATCCCATAAAGCAACTTTTAGTGTACTGAAAGATGTTCGTTTAAGAATGCTTGAAAAACTTCCAAAGATGCCATTAGGAGAAATAATCTCTGTTCCAAGCGGAAACTTTAAGCAGATTATAGTGGATCAGGTTGAAAGTATGGAGAAACCGCTCGCTCACCTGTTGCCTGAAATGACATCGAATCTCTTAGGTTCTTTGAGCATATTTATCTATTTATTGTTTCTTGATTGGAGAATGGCACTTTTATCATTGGTATCCATTCCTGTGGGGATGCTTTTTATGGGACTCGTAATGAAAAATTATGCTGTTCAATATGAAGGATCTGTAAAGGTAAATCGAGAAATGAATTCTGCAATTATTGAGTATGTTAATGGAATAGAAGTGATAAAAACATTTAATCAAGACAAGAGATCGTACGCAAAGTACAAAGATAAAGTCATTGCAAATGCAAGATACTTTTATGAATGGATGAAGAGCTGTCAGTTACCTGTATCTTTATCTAAAAACATATCTCCTACTACAATGATAACAGTGCTTCCATTTGGTTGGTATTTCTACATTAGCGGCAGTTTAAGTGCAGAAGTATTTATATCTGTAATTATTCTATCTTTAGGTATTGCAGGACCTTTACTTGAAACAATCAATTTTGTTGATGGTCTTGCTAAGATAGGGACTATTGCAAATTCTATTAACTTAATTTTAGAAGGAAAAGAACAAAGGCATTCTGATAGAGAAGTGACTATCCAGCAATATAATATTGATTTACAAAATGTAAAGTTTGGATATGAAGAAGAAAAAGAAATTCTTCATGGAATATCCCTAAATATAAAAGAAGGGACAACAGTGGCTTTTGTTGGACCAAGTGGAAGTGGCAAGTCAACTTTAGCAAAATTAATAGCTGGATATTGGGATATTACGGAAGGAAATATAAATATTGGTGGATACAATCTTAATGAAATTCCATTAAAGCAATTATATAGTTTAACTGCCTTTGTTTCGCAGGATAATTTTTTGTTCAACGAAAGTATTAGGGAAAATATCCGAATGGGTAATCCAAGTGCCAGTGATAAAGAAGTAGAAGACATTGCTAAGAAATCGGGTTGTCATGATTTTATTATGAAAATGGAACATGGTTACGATACGGTTGTCGGAAGTAGTGGTAGCCATGTTTCTGGTGGAGAAAGGCAAAGAATATCTATAGCAAGAGCAATGCTCAAAAATGCACCTATTGTAATACTTGATGAAGCTACTTCATATATAGATCCTGAAAATGAAGTGATTATAAAGCAAGCTTTATCAAAGCTTATAAAAGATAAAACGGTGATTATTATTGCTCATAGATTATCAACTATAACAGATGCAGAACAAATATTCTTAATTGAGAATGGAGAACTTGTTTCATACGGTAAGCATGATGAATTATTAGAAGGTTGTGAATTATACCGAAATATGTGGAACGCTCATATAGGAACAAAGGATGGTGGGATGAAATGTTAAGTGCTTTAAAAAAGATTTTAGATTTCTCAGGTGATGAAAAGAAAAATGTATATCACTCTATATGGGTAAGTTTTTTGTTTGCGATTTTTCATATGCTTCAAATCAGTGCTATTTATTTTATAGTGAAAGCAATTGTCCAAAAAGACATGAGCATGATGCCTGCGTGGATCGCATTAATACTTCTTGTTATTAGCATAATCGGAAGAAGTGTTACAAATTATTTTTCACAATTACAGCAATGCCATGCAAGTTATTTTATGGTGGCAAATAAAAGAGTAGCAATAGGTGAAATGTTAAAAAAAATACCTATGGGATTTTTCAATGAAAACAATATTGGTGAAGTGGTTGGAATTTCTACAACTGTTTTAGAAGATGTAGAAAATACCGCAGCAATGGTTATGGTAAATACACTATCAGGTTTTATAAACACGATAATATTTACAATAATGATTTTAGCATTTGAGTGGAGAATAGGTTTTATTGTTGCAATTGGATGCCTATTGTACTTATTTGTTCTCTCAAAAATGGAAAGCAAATCAAGGAGTGTTCTTCCTAAAAGACAAAAAGCATCTGCTAAATTAGTTGATGCCATTTTAGAACAAATTGGAGGAATGTCTGTTATAAAATCCTTCAATTTAACAGGGAAAGGAGATGAAAAAGTCAGAGGTGCTATTGAAAATAGCAGAAAAATAAATCTTGATTGTGAAAAACTGTTTACACCTTATACGATTTTGCAAAATATTCTTTTGGATTTGTTTAGCATTTTGATAATAGGTGCAGGTATTTTCTTTTATCTTAATGGAGAACTCTCATTCTTAAATACAGTTATGACGATTATAATTTCTTTTCTTGCTTTTTCTCAAATAAAATTGGCAGGAAGTGCAACAACTTCTCTCAGAGTTGTTAGTGGATCTATTGAGCAAACAAAGAAGTTAGAGAAATTTCCACAGATGGATATTGATGGAAAAGACATAAAGCCTACTACTTTCGATATTTCTTTTGATAATGTAGAGTTTTCTTATTCAGGCAAAAAAATCCTTGATGATATTTCTGTCAAGATACCACAAAACCAAATGACAGCTATAGTTGGACCTTCAGGAGCTGGAAAAACTACATTTTGCAATTTGATAGCGAGATTTTGGGATGTAGAGAAAGGAGAAATCAGCATAGGTAAACATAATATTAAAGAATATTCATTGGAGTCATTAATGAGACAAATTAGTATGGTTTTTCAAAATGTTTATTTATTTCAAGACACTATTGAGAACAATATAAAGTTTGCTAAGCCAGATGCTACACATGAGGAAGTTATAGAAGCTGCAAAGAAAGCGTGTTGTCATGAATTTATTATGAAGCTTCCTGAACAATATGAAACAGTTATAGGAGAGGGAGGTGCAAGTCTATCTGGTGGAGAAAGACAAAGAATATCAATTGCAAGAGCAATGATAAAGAATGCACCTATTATTATTTTCGATGAAGCTACTGCAAATGTAGACCCTGAAAATGAGGATAAATTGCAGGTTGCTATGGAGGAACTCACAAGAAATAAAACAGTAATAATGATAGCACACAGACTAAAAACCATAAAAAATGCAAATCAAATTCTTGTCTTGGCTAATGGAAAGATAACGCAACAAGGCACACATGAAGAGCTAATTCAAGCAGAAGGTATCTATAAAAATTTTGTTGAGGCACGACAAAAGGCAGTTAATTGGAAATTGTCATGAGTGAAAATGATTTATATGAGAATTATCCAAATATAGCTCATGTAGATTTATATTATTTTAATTTAAGGAGGATTAAAAAAAATGAAAAAAGGATTGTCAGCTAAAGATCTAATCAATGTAGGCATTTATACAGCTATTTATTTAGTTCTGTTTTTTGTAATAGGGATGATGAATGCAATACCTATCTTATACCCAGCTATCTATCTTCTAATTCCTATAGTCACAGGAATTCCCTTTATGTTGTTTTTAACTAAAGTAGAAAAATTTGGCATGGTTACGATTATGTCAATTATTATCGGTGTGTTTTGGTATTTTATGGGCTATACATGGTTAGCGTTAGTGGGATATATTCCATTTGGAATTATCAGTGATCTGGTTATGAAATCAGGTGGTTTTAAGAGTTTTAAAAAGAATGTTATTGGATTTTGGCTATTTTCTTGCGGAATGATAGGTTGTCAAATGCCAATGTGGGTAATGGCAGATACCTATATGGAAGGTGTTAAGCAACAAATGGGAGAACAATATGCACTTGCACTCGCAAAATATATGCCTTCTTGGATGGGGATTGCTGCATTTGGAATCATTTTTATCGGCTCAGTTATTGGTGCAAATTTAGGGAGGAAAATGCTTAAGAAACATTTTGAGAGAGCGGGTATCATTTAATGGAGGAGTATGAGGTATACAAACCGAATAAACCAAAGGGCTTTTTCTTAGATCCTCGTACTAAAATTTTATTTATGATATTTATAACAACCATAATGTCTGTCGGATATAAGGATATTTTAGTTAGCCTTATATCCGCCATTGTGGCAATAGCATTATTATTATCTAATAAACAAGTTAAGATAGCTTTCATTTATGGAGGGCTATTTACCTTGGCTATTATGGCACACTTTACGAAAGATATGTACACATTGCCTACACTCATAAATACAATTTCAGTATTGTTGAATGCCTTAATTTTAAGACTATTTCCAATTTTTATGTTGGGATATTATGTTGTAATGTCCACAAAAACGAGCGAGTTTATAGCAGCCATGGTAAAGTGGAAAATTCCCAATGCATTTATTATTCCAACAGCAGTTGCATTCAGGTTTATTCCAACTTTGAAAGAAGAACACAACTCTATTAAGACTGCTATGAAAATGAGAGGAATTAGTTTTAAAAATAAAAAGGCGTGGAAAAATCCAAGCTTATACTTGGAATATGTAACAATACCTTTAATCGTTTCTATTGCAAAAATAGGTGATGAATTGTCGGCGGCGGCAATAAGTAGAGGATTGGGAGCTTTGAAAAAGAGAACTACTGTAGTAAAAGTAAAGTTTACTATATATGATTTGCTCATTTTACTCTTTTCAATTGCCTTTACAGGACTATTTTTATATAGGAGGGGATAGCATTGATTGAATTTAAAGACGTGTCATTTACTTATGATAGCGGGAATAAGAATGCTGGAATTTATAATATTAATTTAAAAATCAATGATGGAGAGGTGGTTGTATTTTGTGGTGAATCCGGTTGTGGAAAAACTACTATAAGTAGATTGATAAATGGACTAATTCCCGGATATTATACAGGAACTTTGACTGGAGAAGTTATAGTTAGAAACCACAAAATTTCTAAAAATTCGATTGATGAATTAAGTCGATATGTAGGTTCAGTATTTCAGAATCCAAGAACTCAATTTTTCAATGTAGATTCCACAAGTGAAATTGCATTTACCTGTGAAAATTTTGGAATTCCAAGAGAAGAAATTTGTAAAAGAATTGGTCAAGTGACAAAAGAATTAAATATAAAAGATTTGCTTGATAAGAGCTTGTTTTCTATGTCAGGAGGAGAAAAACAAAAAATTGCTTGTGCTTCTGCTGCTGTTATGGAGCCTGAAATCTATGTATTAGATGAGCCATCTTCTAATTTAGATATACAAACTATAAAAATGTTAAAAGATATCATAAAAAAATGGAAAGAAAAAAAGTCAACTGTGGTTATTGCAGAGCATAGACTACAATATTTAATAGATATTGCAGATAGATTTATTTATATGAAAGATGGAAAAATTAACAAAGAATTTTCTTGTGTTGAGTTCAAGAAATTACCTAACAGCATTTTAAATAATATGGGGTTAAGGAGCATACACCCTATTGATACCAGTAGCCGTATAAAAAATATAGAATCTAAGGAACAAATAGAGATTAAGAATTTTATGTTTAGTTATGGAAAAGAGCCGTTTTTTGAAATTAATGATGCTGTATTACCTCAAAAATCTATTGTGGCTATTTTAGGAAATAATGGTTCTGGAAAATCAACTTTTTCAAAATGCTTATGTGGAGTTGAAGAAAAAGCAAAAGGAACTTTAAATATACAAACAGAAAGTTATGCTACAAGAGAAAGGCTAAAAAAATGTTTTATGGTGATGCAGGATGTTAATCATCAATTATTTACCGAATCAGTTAAAGAAGAAATTCTTTTGAGTATAGAGAACGATGAGAATAAAGAAGAAAAGATCGATGAAATATGTAAAAAGTTAAATTTAATGGATTTTATAGATTGCCATCCAATGTCATTATCCGGAGGGCAAAAACAAAGGGTTGCAATTGCAAGTGCTATCGCTTCTGATAGGACAATACTGATTTTGGACGAACCTACAAGTGGTTTGGATTTTAAGAATATGAAAGAAGTTTCTAATGAAATGATAAGGCTTAAAGAGGACGGAAAAACTATTTTTATTATCACACATGATCCGGAATTAGTAGAATGTTGTTGTGATTATTTTATGTTTATGGAGAATGGAAAAGTCAAATGGCATGGTATTAAAGATGAAAAGAATATGGAAAAAATTAGGGAATTCTTCAATCAAACTTAAAATTTGCTTAAAAAATATGGATGAAAAAAGGAGGTAATTTTATGAAACAAGATATGAAAGAACAATTATTAACAAAAAGACCTATAGATTTACTTTTTCAATTATCTATCCCTGCTGTAATAGGAATGATAGTAATAGGTCTTTATCCACTAATGGATGGAATTTTTGCAGGAAATATTATAGGACAAACAGCAATGACAGCTTGTGGTGTAGCTATGCCACTTACATTTTTCAATAGTGGTGTATCTACACTTATTGGTGTAGGTTCAGCATCGGTTTTATCAAGAGCTATAGGAAAGGGCGACAAAAAAACAGTTGATAAAATTATGGGGAATTTAATCTTTTGGGTTATTCTATTCTC
>NZ_JBKWZF010000017.1:0-46802 GCF_046991905.1 Finegoldia sp.
AGTCTACTTTCGTTACACCATACTCAATATAAACATTCTCCTTGAATGTGATATCCAATGCATCAAGCACTTTTTGTTTATGATTTTGTTCACCTGTATACCAAATTCCTATACCTATTGCGATTAGTGCTATGATAATTGCACCACCAGTGATAAAAAATTTTTTCTTTCCAAATTTTTCAATCAAGTTCATTTTTTCTAACCCCCTTTATGATGTATCTATATATAGATTATACCACAACTCCAGATTTGATAACATATCAATTCACCTCACTTTCATCTCTAAATTTTATAATTGCAATATTCTGCTTAAAACAAGTATCACAGAGCCATCTATGCTTATATGGTGTAAGCAATTCTATGTTTGCAACGATTAAGTAGTCGATATCATTTGTGACAATATCATGCAACAGATCTTTTATATGACAACGTCCATTTGCCAGATTGATAGATGTTATGCCCAATAACGGAAATCTTCTATCTGCCGCAAATTCAATACATTTTTGGCGTAATCTCCCAAGTTCTGTACAGCTTCTTTCTTCTCTGACTATACAGTAAACCCAAGCCCTCATAAAATCATCCTCCTTTCAAATTATGTACCAGTGCGCAATGCGCACTGTATGTTTATTTGTAAATGAATACAGTATATTATCCTCTCCCCTGTATAATGGGCAGTCGTTGACAGTCCTAGCAGGACGTTCATAGGCATTTCAGCCTCCACCAACCAAGGTGGCATCATCTGAAGTATCATTATCTCCAACTGTTTCATGGCAAAGCAATCTGCTATGATTGCTAGTTCAATCGTGTATTATTCGCTCTTTTGCATTTTTTCATAGCAAAAATCATGGCGTACACATTGATGTGCTATCCTATAGATAGGATCAGTTGGTCAACGTTCAACAACTGGTTATAAATATCACAATTTTGTGATAATGATGTCAAAGAACGAGTAGGGCATAAAGCTCCCCTTACCCTAATAACGGATAATCAAAAACATAAATTGCCAAATAAAAATGAAAAAAAGAAGAATGGCTTATAGCCACTCTTCAAGATTTGTTAATTGCTCGCGTAAAATTTTGTAGATTCTGTGTTTATGATAATTAACTGTAGAGCGTTTCATATGCATCTTTTTAGAGATTTTTTCATCTGATTCACCAACAAATAATGACAGATATGCAATATTTTTATCTGTTTCATTAAAGCTATTGATAATGCTTTTGATTTTTGTTATCAAAATATTATCATTGATACTCTGTATCGTATCATCATAGACACCTATTATATCTTCCAGGGAGTGATTGTTTGCATTCAATGTGTTTAGAGATAAAAGGTCTTGATCCCGTTTCTTATCTCTCAGCTCTTTCCTATAGGAATAATAGCAAGTGTCAAAGACGTCTTTAGATACTTCTATATACATTCCATTAAGTCTTATATAATACTTTCTCTCATCTGAGTCTTCATTCTTTCTAACCCAAAAATCGTTTTTTGAATAATAGTCTTTCATTTATTTTTCCTCCATTTTCGTTTTTTTAAGCAAACAAAAATAGAGGGTGGAGGCCGGATTAAAAAGAAAATAAATATGTTTCTCTTCTCAATAATTAAAGGGAGTTTACGTAAAAAGAAAAAAAGTCCAATATAGTGTTTATCACCACTACACTGGACTAAATACAATTTACCGTTTATGTAAGTTCTTGGGCTTCTTCGGTTGGTATAATCCTAGCCAAGTAACACGATCGGCAGCTGTAGACGCTGCATACATAACGATAGATGTAAATATATCTTTAAACATAACCACTCCTCCTTTCACACTTTAATTTTATACAATGTGAAAAAAGACGCTAGGCTATTCATACAAGGAGATATAAAACTGTCATTATTTGATATGATTTAGTTGCAACATGCATAATAATGCTAACTCAAAGAGGGTGGAAAGTGTTAATATCACAAATAAGTCATATGACACAAAATATGATATGGTACCTCCAAAGATGTATGCTGCTAACATAAAAAAGTTTCTTTTTTTCAATTCATTTCTGATTAAAAATATAATAAAAAGCATTATGCAATAAAAAATTACAAGTGGTACCATTACTGTTTGAAGAATAATATACTTATAAATTAGTGTGAATGCACCTACACATATACCATACGTAGTTATACATTGACCTAGAGTTTTACAATGGTAACCTGTAAATGACATCTTTATCGGCGTGAGAAAAAAGATGAAAAGCAGGGAAAATTTAAAGCCATTAAGAATGGTCGCAACTGTTATGGCACACCCTAAACATAATATAGTTGATAATATGGCATCCATACCATAGCGAACTACATCATAATCTAGATCCTTTTTGTTATTTAACATGATGTAATTTGTTAATCTTTCCGAGAGTTTATCCATTCTCTACCTCCAGTTATGCTTCAATATTAAAGAAACAAATTTTTATACAATCTTCTTCAAGTGCAAAAGTACCTTTATATGCATGTATAATATCTTTTAAATTATCTAATAAATACTTGTCTTTTGAATATTTGTTTTCTGCTAATGAATATCCCATTATGATTTTTACACCAAATTCTACTTTTAAAATTTGCAGATTGATGTATTGATTTGTTTTATTAATACCATAGCTTAACATATTATCCATTAAGAGAATCAAATCAGCTTGTTGTATAAACGTTAGATCATCCTTAATAATTGTATTAAATTGAATGTTTTTTTGCTCCATAATGGAGTTTTTGCTATTTATAACGTAGTTTAATGCTTTATTGGAAGTCATAGCAAGAAATGGAGTTTTTTTATAAGAGAAAGTATTTAGAACGTCTAAAGCTTGCCTAGCATCATTCCTTTCTAAAGCGATTCTCATATCCATACATTTATTTCTAAAATCATGAATCCATAGATTGTAAGTATTGTACCATTCTATGTTCGCATTAGCGTTATCAAGATAATGATCTTGGAGCATTATATTCTGATTACGCAGGAGTTCTTTGTTGTATTTTATTACAATATAAATAGTGATAATGCAAACTATAGTTATGAAAGCTAATAATGTTATAGTGATAGGAATCGTCATATCTTTAGATATAAAGCAATAAAATACATATAAATTGCATATGAAAAACATGATCATTTCTACTAATATAAGTTTCAAATTCATCAAGCTAAATTTCATTTTTTGGCGGAAAGGAATAAATATAGTAATTAGAATGAATTTCTGGATTATAACTAACGAATAATATACAAGGTCATTTTCCATCATTACTTCAATATCACTTATTGCTGAAACCAAAAGTATCAGGCAACTTGCTAATAAAATATTTGTTGCAAACACGGATAAACTGACAAAAAACTTCCTCTTAATACTACCTTCATAATTATAGTAAACGTAAATGAACAAAATCAGATATACGGTCAATAACATAAAAGGATAGTGTAACGTATTAACTGTCATTGCGAATCCAGATAATATACAAACAATTAATAATTGTGCGTAGAAATTTTTGGATACTAACATGGTGTTTATAACTTGGATAATTATTGTATTTTCAATAATGCATAAAATGGCATTTATAAGATTTTCATTCATATCTAAACTCTATATTTATTGAATTTTATAGACATTTCCTTGTAACCTGTTCTGCTTAATAAACAAGAACTGCCATTATCCAAATAAACTTTAGCATTATTGAATCTGATTACATGATAAATATTGACCAACGTATTGCTTTTTGCATGTACAAAATGATGTAGCAGTAACAGATCTGTTACATCTTTTAAAGACATTCTTATGCGAATATTGTAATTCTTTAACTGGAAAATCACATAGTAACTTTCAGAATAAACACAATACAAGTCATTGATTCTAAGATGGTATGTATTTTGTTTGTCTTTCACTGTCAAGGTTTGTAATCTTGCCCTTATTTCACTTATTGCTGCATCAAATACTTTAGCTATTTTATCTTCAAATGATTGCTTGAAAATATATCTGTAAATTTTGTATTCAAATGCTTCAGACATAATATCTGTGTTTGTGTATGATGTAACCATGATTATTATGGGATCGTATTCATAATTCAGATTCTCAATAATACTAAAACCAGTAATACCAGATGTTAAATCATAGTCTAGAATTATAATGTGATAAAAATTATCCTTAATTGCTAAAGCGAATGTATCTACAGTAGTAAATGTATCTATCACGATATCTGTTTCTAGCATTTTATAAATAGTCTTAGATGCGTAATCAATAAAATCAGAATCATCATCTACTAATGCAATCTTTATCATCAGGTAAACCCCCCTTTATTCATATCATTACTACAATACACCCCACATTATCTATAGAGTTTTATGCTTTCTTTATCATACCTATTAAATTTATAATCTGGATTAATTCGTCCTTGTTCAACGTTTTTCCTGCATCACAATAGATTTCATATATTTTTTTGATATCTAAGTTTTGATCAGGTGAATAAGGAAATATAATCCTTGAATCCATATGTAGAACATCAATGATGCGAGCTAAAGCAACATATCCGGGAGCTTTAATGCCACGCTCTATTTCACTTATATATACAACTGATAAATTCGTTTTTTCAGCAAGTTCTTGCTGAGTAATATTATATTTTACTCTTTCCCGTTTTATATATTTACCTATCTTATCGCGCATTTCATTTTTAGTCATATTAAACATTCCTCTTATAATACAAATAGCATTACTTTTATTACTATAATTATAGTATTTCCAGCTATGCATTTGAATAAACTAAAATATATGAAATCATGCTATTAGCATTGATATTAGTAAGAATGATTTAAGTTACAAAATCTTTAACAATAATAAAAAAGCAGAAAACCATTATCTTATCACGATTATGGCAGGATATCGTTATATATACATGTTATTTACCAGCAATTATTTTGATAAATCATAAATGACATTCGCTATCCATAGATAAGTTTTGCTTACTATTGAGTTTAAATAATTTGAATCATTTAAACCCTATTTTTGGATTAAAAGGTTTAATTTTCAAATAATGAGAAAAGCTGATTGATTTTATATTGTAAACGATATATAATTAAGATATAGAAATACATAAGTAGAAATTCAGAATGCATATATCTATTTGGTACAGAAATATTATATGCGGAGGGCGATCATGAAGAAAATAAGGGTGCGGATTTTATTAATATTTATCATAATCTTACCTTTTATCATGGCTTACCATATATATCATAATAAAAAACAGTTAGAAGATTTAAAAAGCGGTAAAATTCAAATTGAAGAAGGGTATATTCCTTCTAGTGACATACATCCTGAATCAGCATATTTATGGATAATGCCTTATACTATAGTTGAGGTTGGGGTTCTTGTTTTCTATTTAGTGTATAGACAAGATTAAACAATAATCATTACTTTGGGCTATTTTCTTAATAATCGGACGTTATAGCTTAATGCTTTTATCATATGAGACATACGGAAAGGGGGGTGCTCTATGAACTATTCAAGTAAAAAAGACAATGTTGATTTAAATTCTACAGCTAGAGGCGGAATGCCTATTTGTGGTTTAAACAGTTGTCAAACCGCTTGTGTAAAATCATGTTCAATGATATGCGCATTATATTGCTCTCTAGGTGGCGCTGGCTATCAGAGTGACAATGCTAAAAAAAATATCTGAGTAGTCAAAATACATTGTCTTGCATAAAAATCGGCATTTGACACTGGAATGGCAATGTAAAGAAGCTAAGGATATAACAAGTAATAATTCAATGCAAATGATAAAAGATAAAGCTATTAACGGGGTAAATATAGGGGCAATCAAAATTTTTGATTGCCTTTATAAAAAAGGAGGGAATAGTCTTTTGACTAAAAAAACATGACATCATATACAATAGGTGAAAATCTCCCACTATGGGGAGGCGATGATACACAAACAATTACTTTTATAGTAACTAGTGATTGCAATTTAAGGTGTAAATACTGCTATGTAGTAGCTAAAGAAAATAATAAAAGAATGCATTTTAGTACCGCAAAAAAATTTATTGACTATTTAATGTCAGATAAATTAAATAGAAGTAAAAAAGTCGTACTAGATTTTATTGGTGGAGAGCCTCTTTTAGAAATTGAGCTAATTGATAAAATATGTGACTACTTTAAAATAAAGGCTTTTGAATTATCTGATGAATGGTACTGGCAATATAGAATCAACATCTGTTCTAATGGATTACTATATGAAGATGAGAAGGTTCAAAATTTCATCAAAAAAAATATTCATAAAATATCATTTGGAATAAGTATTGATGGCAATAAGCAAAAGCATGACTTAAATCGAGTTAAAGTAGATGGTTCAGGTTCTTATGATGATATCATGAGGATTTTGCCATTATGGAAACAACAATTTGTACCATCAACAAAAGTCACGTTTTCTAGTCCAGATCTTATTTATTTGAAAGATAGTATATTAGCATTATGGGATTTAGGTATTTATGATGTTGCAGCGAATGTTGTATATGAAGATGTTTGGAATACTGGTGATGATAAGATTTTGGAACAAGAATTGATGAGTTTAGCAGATCACATTATTGATAAAGAATTATACGATAAAGGGTATAAATGTACATTCTTTATGGACTTTTTAGGTGGATTTAATACACAAGGTGATTTGAATAGTATTTTTTGTGGAGCTGGGAAAATGTTGGCAATAGACTGTTCTGGAAATATCTATCCATGTATACGATTCTCACCTAATTCATTAAGTAATAAAAAAGCAAAGGTTATTGGAAATATAGAAAAAGGTTTAGATAAAGAAAAATTAAGAACATATGCATGTATAGATGCTTCTATGATAAGTAGCCAAGAATGTATTGAATGTCCAGTTGCTAAAGGATGCCCGTATTGTCAAGGCTTTAACTATGATGAATCTAAAAATGATACAATTTTCAATAGAACTGTATATCATTGTTTGATGCAAAAGGCAAGAGTTAGGGCGAATGATTATTTTTTTGCAAAGCTCTATAATCAAAAAGGAATAACTAGAGAAAATTATTCTAGCAATCATCAATATTTATACTTTATACTTTCTGACGATTATGTATCTTTTTGTCAATTTGAAAACAAATGTAATAGTCATAAAACCATGAATCAAGATTTAATACAGGAAGGATTAAATTTCTGTAGAGAAAATTTTTATAAGCCTGTATTTATACATTCAAATGAATTATATAATTTTGAAAGCAAGGACTTTTATGATTCTTTTATTATTGAACATATAATTCCAATTCAGAATTATGAGCATTCAAAAACATTAAAAAATGTCACATATGTAATTGAACCTGATACACTTGGTAAATTACGTAATAGAATTTCAAGATGTATATTTAATATAAATCAAGATCAAATTGATTCACTTTATAAGTTTATAACTGAAGTATTTAAATTTACAGATAGAGTTAATTTAAATGTAATTGGATTAAATGAAAATTTTCAGGAAGACTTATACCAAGAACAATTGATGCAGATATCAGATTATTTAGTACAATGTTTCAAGATTACTGGTGAAGTGAAAGAAATAAACGTTTTAAACGATGTGATGTATGAGGACACTCATGAAAACTGTAAAGCTGGGGATAGACTTTTTGCATTTGCTCCAAATGGCCGATTTTATATTTGTCCTAGTTTTTACAGTAATAATAAAAATGATGTTGGATGTTTAGAGAATGGCATTAATTTTGACAATAAATTATTCAATGCAAAAAGTCATTTTTTATGTAAGAATTGTAAAGCAAATCAGTGTTTGAATTGTGTTTATCTAAACAAAGAAAGCACTGATGAATTTAATGTTTCTCCATCATATCAATGTAGAAAAAGTAATATTGAGTTAAATGTCGCCTATGAACTTCAGAAACGTATACCCGAGGCTTTCATAAACAGTGTCAAGTTAGAGAAAGTGAAGAATTTAGATCCAATTATTTCAGCTAAACCTATAATGCCTCACTTTGATTATTAAGTAATAATGCAGGGTAGAAGTGTATTTTACTAATATGTTTCAGTGAAATTTTAATAATAACTGAATGAATATTATGAAACATTGGATTAAATGATTCGCATAAACGAAAAGAAAGGAGTAATATATACATGACCGCAAGACAAGTCGTTAAGAAAATAAGTGATGAAGAAAGAATAAGAATTGATACAATTTTGGAGAAAAAGCATGCTCTAGAAAATTTAGAAAAAATATCTAATCAATTAAGTGACAATAGTCTAATAAAATTAGATAAAGAGTATAAAACAACATTAGAACAATATAAGCAAATATGGCTTGAACTTTTTGAAACATACGCTTTATCTGCTGATAAAGATTGGAAAATTAATCTGTTAACTAACGAAATTTACACAGATGATAATTAAGTGAAGAAAATCAATAAAATAATCAGCAATATATTGTTTATATTGAAATTAATATTGAAGAATCAAGCATCCATTCTAGTTTTTTATATAATAATGCAAATAGTTAATACACTGGACCCATTGATATTCATGTTTTATATAACTAAAGTGATAAATATTCTTATGTCAACAGCTTCTCTTTTAGAGATATTAGAGTGGACATGTCTGATGATTATATGGAAACTAATTTCAAGTGTAATCTGTGGATGGATCAACATCTACATGATACCGACAAAAAGTTTAGTTTTATCAAAAAAACTACATTTGCTAGTTTATGAAAAATCAAGAAATGTTGATTATAGTTCATATGAAAGTCCTGATTATTTTGATAAATTTTCCATATCATTGGAACAAATGGATTCAAGAGTTATTTCAGTTATCCAAGATTTAGCAGGTTTTTTTGGATGTATTCTAGGGATATCAAGCTATATCGCGATTATTAGTATGTACGATGCAGCTTTGATTATTATAGTGATAATTAACGTCTTAATTATCACATGTTTTACAATGATAATCGCCAAAATCCAAAATAAGAGATATAAAGAATCAATACCTTTTGTAAGAAAGGCAGATTATTCAAAAAGGATATTTTATTTATTTGAGAATGCAAAAGAAATACGACTTAATAAAGGAATAAATCAATTACTGCTAAGAGATTATGAAAATTCTATGTATTCACAAATTTCTCTAATTAAGAAGTATGCACGAAAGACATTTCCTAATTTTTCATTAGAACAATTGATTTTGGTATTAACTTTAGGTATAGAGTATATGCAAATATCTCGCTCTGTAGTTTCTGGTAGCATTCTTGTTACCAACTTTTACCTATTACTATCTGGTGTTTCTCAAATGATAGATCAAATGCTTTCTATTATTAAAATTGCACCAAATTTCTATGAGCATTCATTATATATGGAACCTCTTGTAAATTTTTTAAGGCAAGAAACAGAGGACATTTTATCTACTACAGAAATTAATGAGATTCATGAAATCGCGTTAGAACATGTTTCATTTTGGTATAATGAGGATAACATAATCATAGATGATATATCTATAGTATTTCAAAAGGGAATACATATAATTTTAGGAGAAAATGGCGCAGGAAAAAGTACATTATTAAGTCTTCTTTGTCTGCTACGATCGCCAAACGATGGCTATTTGTTTGTAAATTCCATAAAAGCAAATAACTTTAATAAAGAAAGTTATTATGATAAGATGGGAGTATTATTTCAAGATTATGTGCTTTTCGCATTTTCTATTGCTGAAAATATATTGATGCGAAAGATTGAAAATGAAAATGATGAAAAGAAAGTCCAGAATGCATTAAAAATCGTAGGTCTATATGATAAAATCAAACAATTACCTAATGGTATAAACACTCAAGTATATCGTGAATTCGATAATGAAGGCTGTGTTCTATCTGGAGGTGAAGCACAAAGATTAGCTATGGCAAGGTTGCTAGTCAATAATTATGATGTAATCATATTGGATGAACCTTGTAGTTCTATTAGTCTCAATTCAAGAAGAATAATAATGGGGAAGATATTTGATTTATATAAAAATAAAATTGTATTCGTCGTAACTCATGATATTGATTGGATTGACAGAAAGGCAAATATATTTACTTTAAACAAAGGAAAACTAGAAGTAAGTTAATTTTAATATTAATGTTAAAGTTGGAAAAAGATATTTCCAATTAATTAAGCTTTGATTTGAAAGTAGTAATGCTATAATCAGGAGAGAAAACTACCTTTTAACATGCTTAGTGTTAAGACCAAAGCATTATGGACGTTTTTAAGGGGTCTCTAAATTGATTTGGGGAGAGCCTAAAAACCAGGGAAATTAAATTGGGGTTACTAGTACCCCGATTCAGTTTAAACCATTAAGACGCAATGTAACCTAATTGCGTCTTTTTAAGTGGGATAACTTCTGATGAGATCTGATTGTTGACATTATATAACAGAATG
This sequence comes from Finegoldia sp., assembly GCF_046991905.1. Classification (NCBI taxonomy): domain Bacteria; kingdom Bacillati; phylum Bacillota; class Tissierellia; order Tissierellales; family Peptoniphilaceae; genus Finegoldia; species Finegoldia sp. The sequence continues at coordinate 10,415 of NZ_JBKWZF010000017.1, forward strand.
ATACGACCCTTCGAATAACTGGCAGTCATATAGCTATCCTCTTGATCGATCACGTATATAGTATTTTTGTTACAGTATCCAATCCGTAATCGATCAATAATGAAATTCTCATCAATCCATTTATAGATATAAAATTGTTCGATCGTTGTACAGTTATATTCGTTCATGACTGCTCTTCCATTTCATATAATGTTCATGATTGCTTTTGCGTTTCCGCTCAATGACCGTTTCATCAGCCATAAGAGAAAACGTGCTCTCAGGGGTAAGTGTAAACATAAGCCTGTTTCTGAATCTGCGCCAGTTTCCATATCCGTTAGAAGTCCTTTTTACGTTCTTTATAATTTTGTTGCGATTCTCGATCAATGCGTTCGACATTGCTTTTCTATCTAATTCAGTATAAATACGTAATGAGTTTACTATTTCATGTTTCCATTCGTTGAGAGTGGAAGCGAAACTGCTGAATTCCTCCAAAGGACAGGCTCTGAATCTGTCTATCAATTCTTCCAGCTCATGGAGGGTTTCTGCTTCGCTCAGAACTCTTTTATCGTTTCGTTTCTTTGCTTCATCATATAGCTTTTTCGAACGGATCGTTGCTTTACCATCTTCTTTTATTTTCAGTTCAGGCAGTATTTCCTGATATGCAGGATCTTCTCCTTTCTCGATCAGTTTGATCGTATCATAATACATACAGAGGGAATCTTTTAAATTTATTGCAGTTTCCAGATGAGGATGAGATTCTTGAAGCTTATATTTGATATCATGATAATTCAGATATTGTTTCATCTTTCTGTTATAACGTTTCTTCTGATTGGCATCCAGCAGATGTTCATCATTTTTGAATAAAATCCAGCTGAATTTTTTAAGAAGATAATATTCATTTGATTTACGGCTGAATGATTTCTGTGTTTTGATCCTTATCTTGTCCAGTCTTCTGTTACACTCCTGTATTACGTGAAAGTGATCCACGATCACAATACAGGCTGGAAGATATCTCTGAGCGATTGAACGATACGTTCTCCACATATCTGTACTGAATACAGAAACTTCGCGACGTTCTTCAATAGGTATTGCGGAGAAGAAACGCATAAGATCCTCATAGGTTCTTGATGGCAGTATTTCAACTGGAGTTTTGTTTTTATAGTCAAGAAGAACACAGATGTATTTGCTTTTATCACTGCGGAATGCGTATACTTCATCAATACTGAGAAACTTAGGAAGTCGCCGCCGTCCGATGTCCACATGGGCATCAAATACATTCGCAATCGTAGTAGACGAAACATGATGCCTTCTTGCGACTGCGCTCATGGTCATATTAGGATCTTTCAGATCTTTCAAGATGAGTTGTGTAGTCAGGGAAGAATGTCTGAATGCTTTTTCAGTAAAAGGATTCATGGCGAAATAGGTATGATGACAGAAAGGACAAAGATAGCGGCGGTCTCTGAAACTGAGGACGGTTCTTGAGTCATTAAGGACAGAATGCTTGATTTTCCGTATATAATAATCTTTGATCAGCGGACGTCTCGCACCACATATGGGACAGGGTGGATATGTCGGATGTAAAGTGATATGGATAACGGTAACGTTGGCTGCAGGATCTCTTTCACACTTTACCAGCTGTATCTTATGAGGGTCAAGATTAAAAAGAGTGCAGATAAGATGGTCGTCTATGATTTTAGGCATAGAAAGGGTATCAGATAATGTATCAGAATCTTTCATTATGAGTTGGTTGTTACATTTATTTGATTTCATTGATGGAAATCCTCCTTTTCTTCTACAAATCAAGCATAATGCAGAATGAACAGGAGGTCACTTCTCAGATTTATTCGGAGGTTTGAAAACTGCGACATGAAAAGACCTGATCATGATCGTAGTGAGAAGAAATAAAATATGATTATGACAGTCAATGAACGATAAAAGAAAAACATAGAGATCCTGGCGTTTGCTCATGATACGATCTAAACCTGATTTCAATTTCATCATATTGATTTCTTTGTTTGCGGATCTTACTTCTTCTTTGGAAAACATCAGGATCATATGATTGAGAACAGATCTTGAAATATTCATAGCTGCACATACCTTTGTCTTATTACCTTGTATAGAACCGAAAAAATAAAGATAGAGTGTTTTGATGATAAAAGAATAAGAATAAGAGGAAAAGGGGAGGAGAAAAAAAGGAAGTATAGCGTGATAAGTGCCACATTCTTCACATTTCACAACACGGATATTGAGAATCAGGTATACATTTGATTCAATGTATACATAACGCTGATAGGAAGAATCGATAGAAAGGGAATGCTCATTGGAACATTTGTCATTAGGGCAGACAAAAGATTTGATATGGTTATCTACTTGTCTGTCATATAGCTCCTGTAAAGAAGATTCAGAAAGAGCTGAAGTGAAAAGTTAAATTCCACTTTCAAAAGGCGAATAAAAAATGTGGAACTTTCTTCTACAAAAGTCTATACAGAGCATAAATATAGCGTTAGAAAGGGTTTCAAATAGGTAGAAGTAAGTAAAAATGTGAAGAAAGTGGTCATTGTGCGAATGATAGATAAAATGAATAAGCGCACTGAAAATAGGCTCCATTATGCCTATGTATAACTAAATTCCACTTCCATTTTATAGTTACACTATAAATAACTGTTCTTTGCCGCTGCTCTTATCATTCTTTATATCATCTGTTTGTTACTTATGAGTCAATACGCTTGGACGAAGTATCACTTCGTCCTTTTCTATTTTCTGTAGACCAAATTCATAAAGTTTCTGCGCTAATTCCGGACACATGAACTCACATAGCTCAAATGGGGATTTTCCATTCAAATGTTCCTTGGCACTGGAATTGATATGTGAGATGGCTACATTCAAGGAAGTCTGATCGGTCAGGCCGATACTGCGTAAGTCTACTTCGTTAGGTAATATATAACGTAATTCACGATGCATATTTTCCAGGCTTCCTTTCTGCCCGGACTGCATAGGGTCGCAATAGAAGACTCGTGTCCTTCTGGTACCATCGTCTCTTTTTTCCATATGCTCAGCATCAGTAAATTCACCTCCGCGATCAGTGAGTGTTATATGAGCTTCCTGTTCAAACAGGCTTTTTCCAAGGATGGAATCAAGAACAGCTAGTCCGTCAACCATATCTGCAGCAGTCTTCGTGTCGTGATATACAGCAAACAGGAGCCCATATTTGATGAATTTGAAAGTCTGGATAAACGGTCCATTGGAAATGTCATTATAGACTGTATCCATTTGTAAAATGTGTGTGATTTCCTCAGACTCAACATAGGATTGGTAATCTGTGTAAAGCCGTCCAACAAGGAATTTACGGTCTTGTCGTTTTTTATAGATCGTCTTCTTCTTAGCGGTCATTTTTCTTTTGACTTTTATACGAAGGTCAATATTAGCAATGCCAACACATTCGAATACACCTTGTTCAATATAGTTGTAGAGTGTCTTCTCACTGATTCCAAGTTCGGGATGTGCAGCTATGATCTGATAAGGTGAATGACCTTTTAATATAAGAGGCTTGATGGTATTGCCTAGCTCTACAGCTTCTGATGAGGTCAGATTGATTCCGGTTCGAGACTCAACGAGTTCGCTACGGTATTCCTCATAGGCGATCGTAGGTTTATAGAGGTATTTATCAAAGCGGCAGCTTTTCAGTTTCTCACAGCCATTACAAGCTCCCGGAGTACGATCTCTGCGTTTGCAGCGGAACTTAGAATAATCAGGGCAGTTGACAGTACAATTCTTTCTCTTAAACTTACAGTGAGCATAGTTCTCGCATTCTAGAGAAAGTGTAGATTTATGAGAGAGATAACGGTGAGCACGGATTTCCTTACCTATCGTAGATTTATCTTTGCCTAGATTATCAGCAATAGCTTTTTTAGAAGAACCATTAACGATGCCGATCGCGATGACATTGCGATCGTCCTGAGTCAGATGTTTGTTTTTGTTCGTTGCCATATTCATCACCCTTTGTAATGTGTATGATAATAACCAGCGGTTACCTTCATCATAGATATAAAAAAGGATATATGAAAGACTAAATGCAATTGTAAGTGTAAATTCAACTAGATTGTTGTGTAAGAGTCTTTTCTACTTAGCTACTTTGAAAGTGGAATTTAACTTTTCACTTCAGCAGATTCAGAAAGATGAGAAATATGTTTGAATTTCTGTGAGAAATATAGTATCATAAAATTACTCAAGAGAGTAGGAAGAGATTGGTGACTGTGCAAAGGTCGTCTCTTCTTTTTATTTTCTCTGACTCCGTTATGATTATTATAATACAAATGAAAAAAGACTGCTAATCGTGAGCAGTCGTAGGATTCCCCAATTCAGTTTAAATATATGAGCGTTGAATGATTTAGCTGTCCCCAACATTTTTCCATGCCTTGTTTCACCCACACACAATTTAAATATTCTTTTTAAGATACCATAATGCTTTTTTTATGTTTCAGCAAAAGCAATCAAATCCTTGCTCTGAAGAATGTATTTTTAATTTCATCCAACCCGCAAGAAGAGTCTAAGTATTAGCGATAAAGTGAATTTCAAAGCATAATTAGATTATTTAACGAAAAGCTGAATTTAATTAAAATGGTGTTATGCAAAAGAATGGATGCTCCACTATTAATAGAAAATTCGTAATAAATAAGAGTATCATGGTCTATATTCATAAAGCTATCGTGCAATTTTTTGCACTGTAATGTGAACAGAGGAGATGGTTGTCTATATTTATAGCTTTTTCAGTATCATTCTAATTAAACGACCTTAATGATAAAGCTTTATTGGATATAGAAAGAGAAGAAATAGAAAAAAACAAAGGCCGGTACGTTTGCTGACCTTTGTTTATACTTTAGTCAACGTATCAGATAAATTTAAAGGAAAAAAGCACTTATTCTAAAATGTCAAATCTGTGAATCTATAATTTGCACAAATGACTAAATAGCAATAAAATGATATTTTTAAGTCGGGAGGATATGATATGAAAAATGATTATGAATATTTGTATGGAAAAATGCTTGATGAATTTTCAGAATTAGTAAAGTGTTTGATGTTTGTAAGTTTTGCGGCTGGTACTGATGACAATGTAGCTTTAACTGAGGTTGCACCTTTGTTACAAAATTTATCTAAAGATTTAACGGAATGTTATAATCACTTTGTTGAGGCAGCTTCAATAATTTTTATGAAAGATGATTATCAGAAACTTAATTATTTTAGCAACAGTTTGAGCAACGAAATACTTAGAGAATTACATAGTCTCAATGAAATGGATGAATCAAAAAAAAATAAGGAGTAGAGCTCGCTCTATTCCTTATTTTGTAATACCATAACCTGCAATATAAATACTACCAACCCGATAACTATTTTGCCTACATTCATCATTTGTACTATTGCCTTCAATCGTATAAACAGTGCCATTTTCTACTTTTTCAACGATGCCTACATGGTCACTGATTCCATCATTTTGCCAGTCAAAAAAGATGACATCTCCCGATGCTGGTGTATATTGTCTGCCTTGCCATTGATCATGTTGCTTGAACCATTGAATCCCTGTTGGGCAGTAGGCAAATTTAGGAACAGTACCATCCTCGATTAAGCCTGCTTCATTCATAACCCAACTTACAAAACAGGCGCACCATTCCACACGACTGTTGAAACCATACCAGCTCCAATACGGACGCCCGCCAATATTGCCAATCTGCGATTGTGCAATCTGTACAACATCATGATTACCAATATGGTAATACTGCATAACATGCGGCACATATTGTGGGTCACCATAAACATCTGTCTTGAGTTCTGCTTTTTTCTGGTCACTATACACCTTGGCATTGGCTCGTGTATAACTACCAAAATTCACATTCACCCAATCAATGTAGCCTTTGCCAAAATTATATGCCTGCAGTGCAAGAGAAAGATGATTGATATCTGATGGATTTTTTACTTTTGCAAGTCTTATCGTATCTGATAAATAATGAATACCTACTTCTATAGAATATTCTGAATCAGTAATACCATTTGGTTCATTCGGATACTTCGTATTATACTCACATTCGCTTGACTGCATAGGATCACTACCTTGACCACCACTTTCCTGCATCATGACAGCATTGATTACTCCTACATAATCCTCGATGTCGTATTTCTTTGCATATTTTGATACAGTATCGGAATATGCAAGAACCTCTGGGCTGACAGACAGCAATGCACTATTGACACTGCTGTCATCAGCTAGAGCAGAGAACACACCAAAAAACAGTGCCAAGACAACCAGCAAGATAAATGTACCACCGATACTCAGAATATTCTGCACGCTAGTTACTGCAACCTTGACTACCTTAAAGGTGTTCTTGATTCCGTTGCCTAGATGACCAATTCCTTTTTTTATTCTACTGCTGTTTTGCTGCGCTTTTTTCACTTTCTGCTTATGCTTGTGGATATGAAAAAAGTGCATCTTCGATTGATAGTCATTCTTGTTTACAGGTCTGAATTTCACTTGTTTTGATGACCCTTTTGCTGACTTTATTTTTATTTTACGATCCGGCTGCTTATCCGATCGAATTGAAGATGTTTTCTTTGCATCAGATTTAAGCCTAGATGTGGTTCTATTCGCAGCAGCATCTTTTTCTTTTGTCTTGATCAAATGAGAATCATTGCTTTTTCCATTTTTTATATCAGCTTGTTTTTCTTTAATATCAGCACCAGATTTAAAGGACTCATCAATCAACCTCTTATTCTTGATATCCGCTTGTTTCCTTTTTATCTTCTTTGCATACTGCTTGGCCATATATACGCTTTCAGCAGCGGTTTTCTTTTCTCTACCTACAACTGTATTCGTTGCCTTTTTGCTAGGGTCTGAAATATTAGCTGAATCTTGTTGTGATTGATTTGATTTTTCTTTTACATTCTTCTCTTTGGTAAAGTGTTGCAGAGTTTTATTTTTATCAAGAGAATTGATATCCTGCTTGGTTTCTTTTACTTTGATATCTTTCATAAATTATCTAGCATCATGCTTCACAGTTTTTCTATGTTCAGGAGGACAATATTCAGGATATTTTAATTTTATCGCCTCAAAAAAGTAGGGAGCTGATTCACAACAGAACAGATCATAAGGAGTGGATGGGAGCTTTTCATCAGTATATCCATTCCACATGTTAAAAGCAAAAAGTGTTGCCTTAATGGAACCGCTTGTCTGCCAGCTACCTTCTAATCCTTTTGGTTTGATTCGGTCATTTTTAAAATCAAATATCGTTTGAATATTTGCTCTTGTATCAGGATTGATTCCTAATGTATAGAATATCGCTCTGTGATAACTATCATCCCTTTTCGAATGTGCCATACAGTCTAGGAAAAACTTTTCGTGTTGAGAATCTTTAAATCGTAATTGCATATAGAACACTTCCTTTCATATGTCAATTTTGCAATTAAAAAAATCGCACATTTGTTTATAGGTTCTAAGGCTCCTATAATGAGTGCGAAAGAAGGTGGAATTTACATGGATAAATTTTTAAAATCATTTTATGATGAACATTTTGTGAATAGGGAAAACAATAAAATCGAAGATACTGCTGAATATAAAAAACGCTCTGATCATCATGAACAGCTTTTATTGCAAATCCATAGTTCTTTGATTAAAGTTCTTCCGGCCAAAGAAGCTATTGGATTGCTCAACGATTTCAATGATGCGATGTTTCATCTTTTGGCATTGTATCAGTATGAAGATTTCAAATACTATTTCCTTACTGGTATTCAACTTGGCATAGAGATAACACGAACAAAACATCCCGATTTAACGGTTGAACAAATCATGCAGCTGCTACATCAAATAAAAGAAGATAACTCCTGCTGAATCATCACATCAGGAGTTATTTTATTATCTATCTTTATCTTTGGGCAGCGCCTTTTCAAGGAACGCTGCATCATTCGTTTTACTTTCTCCAATCTGCTTCAAATCTTTTTTAACAGAACTCTTATCCAATCCATCCAGTTTCTTATAAGCTGATTGTGTTTTCTGATATAATGCCTCAATTTTTTTGTATAAGCCTATTCCGGCATGTTGTAACACGTTCAGCTTTTGCGTATCACTTTGAAAGGGAACAGCATCCTTGCCCATCATGATACGACCGATATTTTTAAAGTTATGCTTGATATTTCTTGATTGTGCAGTAATTTCTGTTACTTTGCTATTGAATGCTCCTACAACTCCATTTGCAACTGCGAGGGAATGTCCAATATGCTGTAATGCCTGTTTAAAGTGCAGTGTATCTACCGTCTTGATTACAGCATGTTTTCCTTTGCTTTTGAATTCATCTACAGACTGCTTGACGGCAGTTCTAAATGAGTTCTTTGTTTTCTCAAATAATTCTCTTGTATGATTGACCGCAAGTTCCAGTTTATCTGTAATTACAGTGAGGCGAGATCTTGTTTCCGGATTCTGTAAAGTCTGGATCGTTTCCTTTAAACTTGTGACTTCCTGAATCAGTTCTGTGAATTTTTGATCCATGGTATCTAAATATTCTAAAAGTTCTTTGGTTTCTTTTACTTCTTTGTTTTTGCCACCCTGCATAAGTGCTTTTAAATACTCCTGAACGATGGGCTCATTTTGCATTGAAATTGCGGGTAATTGTTTTTCCATGTGCGATTACACATCCTCTCTATCTTTTGGTTTTGTTGTCATAAGCTGATATAGTTTTGTATCTTTTGGAAACTTATTTACGAACGGGACAAGGGAACCACCATATTTGATAAGTCCACATCCAGATTGAGCATTCGTAATATAAGAAAGTTGTTCTTCGGAAATATTCAGTAGCTTTGCCAGCTTCTCTCGATCCTGATAGGACTGATTCAGCATAACGACAAATTCGGAGTTGCTGATCATTGTACTGGCTTGCGTACTGTCTAATAGATACTCCACATTTTGCGTGATGCCTGTTGGAAAGGCATCACGTTTACGGAATTGTCGCCAAGCCGAGTTAAAGAATGATGCACTCTCTTCATTCTCAAAGACGACATGGAATTCATCCAGAAAAATATGCGTTCGTTTGCCCTTACGCCAGTTATCATTGACCCGATTGATCATTGCATCTGTAATGACCAATAGCCCCATCGTTTTCAGTTGTTTTCCTAAATTAAAAATATCATAGGAAATAATGCGGTTTTCTACATCCACATTCGTTTCATGTGCGAATGCGTCAAGACTTCCATCTGTAAACAATTCGAGTTTCAGGGCAAGACTGCGTGCCTCCAGTTCTGGCTGTTCCAACAGTTTCTTTCTCAACACATTTAGTGTAGGAACCGGACCACGTCGTTTATAGTCTGAATATACCAAGGCAACGCAACGGTCGATGATGCTTCTATCCACTGGCTTGATACCATCTCGATCCAACTGCTCAAATAAAGACATCACAAATTGAGATTTATCGCCAACCGGATTACCAGTATCTCCGTATCCTTCAACCATGTCCATTGCATTGATATGATCTTTACTGCCCGCAGAAATATGAATGACTTCTCCATTCAGTTCTTCAATGAGGGCAGTATATTCCGATTCCGGATCACATATTAGAATATCGTCATTGGTTGAGAGTGCAATGAATACAATCTGTTCCTTGGTTAGAAAAGACTTTCCGGAACCAGGTACGCCCAACTGAAAAGCATTTGGATTTAAAAGGTTTTCCTTATTACAAAGAATCAAATTGTTAGTAATGGCATGTTGACCAAACCAGATGCCTTTTTTATCCATGATATCCTGCGCTCGGAAAGGTATGAACACTGCAGCGCTCTCTGTAAGCAGTGTTCTGACGATATTCAACTTATTGATGCCTAAGGGCAGTGCTGTATTTAAACCATCCAGCTGCCGGCTCGCAAAAGCCAATGTCGTAAGCTCGCACATATACTTTCTTGCGACTGCCATCAATGTTTCTGTATCTGTATCAAGTTCTTCCAAGCTATCTGCTAAATGCACCAATGTAATCGTACCAAACATCATTCTCTGGTCACGTACTGTCAGGTCATCTAAGAATTCTTTTGCCTCATGCCTCTGCTGCTCCATATCGTAAGGAATGACCGCACTGAAGTTGTTGTTGTTGTTTTGCTTTCTCTGCCAATTGGTGATATTTGTTTCTACCCCCAACAAGCGATTTTCTACTTCCTTAACCGCTTCATCTGTCTGCACTGTTACGATATCAATAGAAAACATCAAATTTTTATTGAGCGAACATACCTCAGATACAAAACTGTCCTTGATATAGCGTGCGTAATCACTCAGATATAAGACACGTCCAAATTTATCACCAATCTTGAAATACTTATGCTCAAATATTGGTGCCTTTGGACAGATAGCATCCTTGAAACTGTGTCCTTTTTTCATGGAATTATTCAGATCAAAGTTGATAAATTCTTCCTCACCGCTCCGGAAAAAATCATGAAGAACCTTTAAACGTTCTATTGCATCCATGCTCTCACACGATGAACCTAATTTAGCGAAATGGGAAGATAATTCTACTGTGGTTCGGTTAAAGAAATTCTTTGCTTCTTCATAATTGTTTTTGAAAATTGTGACAGTAAGGTACTTCTCTTGCAGAATATCTTCTGATCCGGATACCTTGTCTAGCAACATCTGATTGTATTCTTCACGATATTTATTCAATCCATCATTCTGATATGGTATCAGTATCTCACTTTTGAAATCTTTGATGTTGATCTTTCGATTATTGATTGTGATTTTGGACATTGTTGAGCTGTCCAACGAGTTCAGCAATTCTGAATAATCTAGAAAGATATTGATTTTTTCATCTTTTGAGGCAATGGAATAATTCACATCCTTAAACCGATATGTCATACTGTAACGATTGCCTAATTTAAAAATACCATCCTTGTAGACGGTATCCGCTTCAACAATATCCTGAGCCTTTTTAGGAATCCTCAGCTTATTTTTATTTTGCTTTCTTAATCGTTCGTAACCCTTTATCATTTTTCTTTAAGTCCTCCTTCAAATGACGTTCAATGTTATCTTTCAAACACTCGTAATATATATTGACAGGCTGGAATATGAGCTGACGCTGTTTTAACAAAAAAGAGCGGATTGCGGTAATGACAACCTGCTCTGCATTCATACCCTGATATTTCACAAATCCTAACATCGCGAACGGTGCAGCGCCCAGCATACACAGCCAACTGGTCAACTCTATCCCTAACTTGTCAATAAAAACAAAGTACAGAATAACTGCAACAACACAAGCTATGACTGAAAAAAAGCATTGCCGAACAGATAATCCAAAGAAAATACTCTCAGTGTATTCTCTGATTTCCTTATTGATTTTTACTTCCATTTTATCTTACCTTTCCTGTGTTTTATATCTTGGTTTGCTGTAAAACTTCATGATATCCGGTACGTGCATACGACTCTCTTCATGTAGCTTATCTGCTGTTATACCCTCGACTTTACAATGACTGAGATAGATCCTGATTTCATTCGTTGGCTTTGGATAATACTTGGGAAGGATATTCCAAAGCATGACATGTGCCGGCATTTCCAAATGATCGATATGAAAATTATCTTTCAGCTTATCTATGAACATCTCATGAAATTCACCATCTGCAAGTTGTATTGCGTATTCACGACTGATAGAAAAATCTTTGGGATGAAAGGTCACAAGTTCCTTGCCATTGGTTGCTACTGTAAAGACATCTGTATTCTCTGGGTAAAACTTATCTAAAATACAGATAGGTACATAATTTTCTCCATGTTCAAGGCAAGAGTGATCCAAATAATAACGTGAATTTTTAACATAAGGTTTCCATGACTTAACATCAAAAATGTCTGGAATTTCAATATATGGCATCTGCCTTTGCAGCCAATTTCTCGTAACACCATGTTCTTGGCAATAATCCATATATACTTTTACTCCCATAACCGCATGAATATCATTCTTACCTGCAATGTAACGCCACATACTGTAATGTCCTTCTGGTGTCATTGCTTTTATCTCATACTGCATTTGTATAAGATTCATAAATTCATTACCTAAATTAAACGCCCAAGGAGCAACATAATCAGTCCTTCGATCTGTAATAGCAATACTTGTAATTTCATCGCTGGATTTTGCCGCAAAACATACCGGCTCGTGATTCATGTATTCCTCCATCATTACTCGTTCATAATAATTATCATTCAAAACCAAGGTAGGTTCTAAAATGAAAAGGACTTTGTAGTCCCTGGTATCTTCTCCTTCTCGCAAAATCGTTTCTGCTTCTTTCAACAAATCTATTTTCATTCTCTATTATCTCCTTTTCTAACGTTCATGCTCCGCACGACCTGATTTTGATATTTCATAAGTTTGAAAAAGATTTTTTAATTTGACTTTTGACTCCTCTGGTAGATAGACATGAATATGGCTTTTCTTACAGTATTTTAAATATTTCTTGATTCCTTCCTGTGTTTTCGAATCATATTCTGCTTTTGATACTATTTCCAGTTCAGCTATGATATTCTCGTGCGTCTCCAGTGACATAAATCGAATAGTTGCACCTGACTGCAGTACATTGAATAAATCTGTTTCAAAATCAAATCCCCAATCTTGTAAATCTCTGATAAAGGGATACTTTTCGTCTCGTATCAAGACCATAGATGATGAATCGTATGGGAAAAAGGAAATCGTTCCACTCTCATCCTCTAGTGTATAACCTAATGCAAGATCATTGTAAAAAGGCTCATTTAGAAGATATTCATAATTCTTAAGTGTTACAGCTTCGATATGCCCACACTTCTTCATTTTTTCATCGACTTGTTTTGATAATTGCTTTTCAAAGTTTTTTAAACAGCGTTCTGCAGAACAGAATTCTTTATCACCTGTCAACTTTTGAATATATGGAGCATCTATACCATGCTCTTTACAATATTCAAAATAAATACGTCTGCCATGATGATATTGTTCAAGATACATATCGTCTAAATTTTCAAAGGCTCTCTCTGTTTCTTTCCAGCATTCTACATGTACATAGTCTGAGATATAAAATGGCTTATAACCTTTTGCCAAGATATTATACACATGATCAACGGGTTTAAAGCCATGATACGTCATGTCATTCATATTCGTCCCCAGTTTTTCCTTGTCCTTTTCATATAGATAGGCAACTTTGATATTTTCATTATCAACACCATAGACACCAATCAAAGGAGGCTTTTTAAATGGATATTCATCCATTACCTCTTTGATTCTTTTATTGATTAGTCTTTCTTCCATTTGTCTCCACCTCCTTATAGTCCCATCATTTCCTTAACAATACGATCCGACATTTTGACCGTACCAACCAAAATAAGCATATTAAAGATCAATTCACCAACATAACTCCAAACCATACTCACTGCACTAGCACTTGGATCAACCACAGGCGGAGAGGCGGCAAAAGCTGAAAAGATGATACATGCCAGCACAATGATAGAACCCTCAAGACATACTCCTGCATAGGATTTCGTGAATGTGACAGCTATATGCTGCGTAGATTCTCCGGCAGATGTTGATAGTGGAATTGGAGCAATCGCCGTATACATATAAATCTTAAAAAAGCGCCCATAAACTGTTAAAATCATCACAAACGACAATACCGTAATAAATATCCCCCCGAGCAGGGTTACTGCCCATAATGGGATACTTTCCAAAAAGCCACAATCGTCAACTGCGTCTATGATTTCTTTGGGTATCGTCGTATTGGTTGCTGTTCCTACACCGACTGTTGTCATGATCGTCGATGTGATACCTTGTACGATGGTAAAAATGGCTTTCATTAGCTCCATGCCATATACGACAAGACCTCTAGCAATCGCAAATCGGATAAACAGTTTAAGGGCATGTTCTGGTCGCTTGATATCCTGATAAGAAGTACAGGTCTTTACAACTGCCACAACAAAGAATAGAACCAGTAGTGCAATACCAATAGCAAGCAAAGCTCCATGAATCTTCTCAATAATCTTCCATATACCACCGCCCTTAAAATCTTCTGGAGATTGTGTTAATAACAGCCATATCTCTGCCAGTTTTTCATTCCACGTTTCAATGGCGTTCCGTAAATTGTCAATGATTCCATCCAAATCCTACACCTCCTTGTTTTGTTTTCCCATCCATAGAATTATCCTCCTACAATGATGTTGAGAATTTCCTTAGCAAACGTTATGACGATACCTCCCGCAACTGTCAAAAAGCCATTTGCTCTTTGCGATGGATCATGACTCTTTAGGGATAAACCGACTTGCACAACACCAAAGCCCAGCAAGATCATACCAATGGCACGGATCAATCCAAAAATGAAATCAGACAGGTTATTTACGACCTGAATCGGGTCACCATCTGCGTGAACCGGTGTAGCAAAACAGAAACATACAACCATGACGCAATATGCGACAAACAGAAATCTCGTTTTCTTATTCAATTTTAAAAGTTTCATTTTTTCATTATCTCCTTCATATGAAATCAGGAGTGCTGCGAAATAAAAAAATCTCGCTACACTCCTGTCAAACGTAGAACAGAGGACAGTCTATAAAGATTCTTTCTGTTCCATTTCAAAAGTACTGAAATACTCTTCTAAATCTTCTTCACTAAGCAATTCGTATTCACTATTGCTCAGTGGGATGTTTTGCCAATCTTCTATGGCGTGATGTATAACACCGTGAGGATAACATTTTGTTCCACCATCCCTAGTTGCTTTGATATTAGGATGTTTCAACAAATCGTATTTTTTATCAAAAATCGGTCGTTCTCCACGCAGGAATAATAAACAATAGTCATTATCCAAAAGCCGCACTTCATCCGGTGTAAGCAGTTCTCGACCAGCTTGTTGATAATTGGTAGAGTAGTTGCCGTTATGTCCACTGCTTTTACCAAAAGTATTCGTATCTAGTGTTTCCTTTCCAAGATACTCTGACATAAATTTGTGGGTGCTCTGTTCATTTCCTCCTAAGTAGAGGAGAGTATCACAATTCCCGACAATACTTTTAACATCTTTATACAATCTTTCCTTAGATTTTGAATGATGATAGATACAAAAATCAATCGTGATCGCATCGTAGATAATAACTTGTCAAAGTCATCCGGCAATGCGACGTTCGCAAATTCATCCATTAGGAAATGTACTGGAATAGGAAGTTCTCCGCCATGAACGATATCTGCCTGAAAGTACAGCATCTGAAATAACTGGGTGTATAGCATACCAATTAGGAAATTAAAGGTACTGTCATTATCAGGAATCACACAGTAAATAGCTGTTTTACGTTCTCCAACCTGATCCAGTTCTAATTCGTCACAGGATGTAATACCGGCAATACTGTCTAAGTTGAAAGCAGCAAGTCGTACACCAACAGAAATAAGAATAGATTTTGCAGTCTTTCCAGAGACAAATTGTCAAGGACTTTTTAATCACTTCCACAAAGAAGTTACATTTTGCGGACTTCCTCACGAAGCATACGCTTGATTTTGTCCTCCATCGTCTCTTTGGCGGTCTGGCTGAAATGGACACGGACGATATAGGTTGTCTTGCCGATCTGCTTTCTGACAGTCGGGCAAGGGGTGCTGTTGGTTGCGGTATTGTTCATTCAAAATCCTCCTGTAAATGAAAAATGCCCGGTGACTGTTCATCATCGGGCGGTGTCAATATAAGGGAAGAAGGCAAGGCGGCAACTTTAAGGTATCTATAAAAACCTTGCCGTCTTTGCCACACTTGCCTTCTTCCTGTGTTACTCTCGGAGATAGCAAATCCATGAAGCACCATTTTTCTCGGTCACAAGCCTGTCTCCAATACGGCTTTTGGCTGTCCTCATCGTGCGTGAGGATATGCCCCTGTCATTAACCGCCTTTTCCAGCTCTGCACTTGGCATTTTTCTTCCGTCCGCCAGCAGTTCCAGTATCAGTGCTTCTGCCTGTGCGGTCTTGCTCTCGGTCTTTGCGGTGTCCGTTCTGGCAAGGAGTTCATCGGCGGTAATGTCATAAGCCCCTATCCATGAAAAGCCTTTCTCGTCTCCCAGAGAAAAGGCAAGGGACTGTCCCGGTGGGGCAAGGGAGCTTTTCTCATGGATCAGTACCCTTGTTGTGGGACTGTCTTTCAGCTTGCCGATAAAGAGCAGGCTACGGACTGCCGCTGTGATGTCAATGGAGCCTAAGCCCCTGTAAGTGCTTTGTGTTCCGGCTGCTTTGTTCAAGTGTCCAATCAACACGATTGCACAGCCTGTATCCTGTGCAATATCTCCCAGACTGCGGAAGATGGGGCGGACTTCATTGGCTCGATTCATATCCACATCAGCCCCCAGAAATGCCTGTACGGGGTCAATAATAACCAGCCTTGCATGATTTTCCCGGATTGCCTTTTCAATCCTTTCATCGGCAAGGGTCAGCGGCGTGTCCCTGTCATCAATGACAAGCACTTTTTCAAGGTCAGCTTCCGCTTCCATCAGTCTGGGCTTGACTGTATCGCCCAGACCGTCCTCGGCGGTCTGGTAAATGATATTGAACGGTTCAAGGACTTCCATACCGGGCAATGGCTTTCGGTTAGTGCAAGCCGCCGCCAGACGCATGGCGAAGTAGGTCTTGCCCTCACCGGGGTTGCCCTGGATAATTGTCAGCTTACCAAACGGGATATAGGGAAACCATAGCCATTCCACGCTTGTCAGCTCCACATCTGCCATACGAAGCATGGGAACAGGTTGGACAACCGGCAATTCTTTCAGCGTGATTGTCTCAGCAATGAATTTTTTGCTGGGAATGTCCGTTTTCTGTCTTAACACATCGTTCCAGTCTTTCCTTGCAGGAACAAGACGGACAACAGAAATTCCATCGGGAATGTTCTGTGCCAGTCGAAGGCTGGCTTCGCTCCCAGCGGTGTCGCTGTCCAGACAGAGGAATACTTGGCAGATGTCCTTGCGTTCAGAAAGAAAATGGTCAAGGGCTTTGCCCGAAACACCTCCCAAAGCAAGGTAGCTCCTTGTCTGCCAGTCTCTCGGATAAAGGCAGATAAAGGACAATAGATCTATTGGTGCTTCAAAAATAAAGAGCTGGCTGCCATTGCCCTCATAGCGGAACGGATAGGACTTATCAGATCCGGTAATATCCTGTCTGAACGGCTCGTCTGTCCCTCTTACATGAGCATATCGGGGTATGCCGTTTTGGTCTCTGCCTACAAAGACAACATTATGCCGCTTTGCGTCCTCGTAAATATCCCCGGAAAAGAGAAAAGCCTCAACAAGCGTTTTGTTGAGACCTCGGCTTTCTGTGAGATATTGGATTGCTCTGTCGGCTGTTTTGCTGTGCAAGGGCAAGTGGAACTCGGTGGGCGGTGCTGTGGTGGCTTCAGTCTGTCCCTCACCGTTTTCTCCGGTCAACATCTGGATAGCTTCGGGAAAGGACTTGCCGTAAAATTCCATAACAAAATTGACTGGATAACCACCCTTGCTCTGGCTGTGGCGAAACCATTTGTTTCCCCGGATAGTCAGACTGTCATGCTCCTTCCAGCGGTATTCTCTGCCGCTTTTTATCAGTGTCTCTCCCTGTGAACGGAGAAAATCTTCCAGATTGACAGCATTCGCCCGGTCAATCTGTGCCTGTGTATACTGCATGGGTGTCCTCCTTTACTTCTTGAAAACTGAACATCGTCTGCAAATGCCATGCTCACGCTCGTCCAGCGTGTAGGGGCATTCCTCGCATTCTTCGGCATACTGCCTTGTGGTAACGGGCAGATACCCTAAATCCTGCAACATTTCAATCTGCTGGTCGGTAAGGGTAGCTTCAAATTCAAGGCATTTCCGGCTGTGTTTGTCCAGCTCGATGAGGTCGGAAAGTGGTCTCCCGTCTTTCAATGGGTCTCCACTTAAAATCCGTTTTGCAGTTCTGCGAATGGGATTATATTCATTTTTCCAGTCATATTTTTTCATAAAGATATATCCTCCTTTTTGTGTCGTGTCTGGGGTTGATTTTGGAGCATTTGTTCCTCTGTATGCTCCATAGAACGGGCGGCAGTATCTACACATGACTTTACCTTCCAGAGCCGCTGTAAGTCCTCCCGGACACTCTTAAACTGCTCATAGGTAGTTGTGTGCGTCTGAACCAGTGCGTCATATTCTTCAGACAATTTTTTCATATTCACTTTTCCATCTGGAAACTCGGCAGTCAGCCTGCGTCTGGCAGCATAAAACTGTTTCAGCTCTGCTTCATGCTCTGCCTTGTATGCAGCTCTTGGCTTGTCAAATTTGATTTTCCGCAAGCCCTCATAAACCGATTTTAACCGCTGGAAAGTATTGCTGTCATCGGACAGGCTGCGTATGGCTTTCATACGGGCATTCTCGGCGTCCATTGTTGTTTTCAAGCTGTCAGTTTTAGTGCGGTGGCTCTCCACCCGGCTTTCCAAATCTTCAAGGGTGTAAATGCCATTCTCCCGTAGATAATTGAAAGTCTCATTCATTTCCTTTAGGTTGCTGATTTTGCCTTTCTGGGAGTAAGCTCCGGCACTCCGCTTGGAGTAATAGGCTCTCAGAAGGAAAACAAGGTCTGGGGTCTGCGGCTTGGCAAGTTCGGCTTTTATCTCCTTGATCCAGTCAGACAGGAGAGCGATTTTCTTTCTGATGTCCCGGATAACGGCATTGGTGGCTTTAATCCAGCGGTTGAACTCGCCCTTTTCAGTGCGTATGCCTTTCTTCTCCATTGCCCGGACAGTTGCACCCTCATGGACGGTGGGGAGCAAGTCCACTCCCTGACGCAGATAGCTGCGGTGATCGATACGGACATCAAGCCCCTTTTCTTCAAATTTGGCATTGCACACATCAGCCCACGCCTTACGCCAGTGTTCCAGCGTTTCGGGACTGCCCCAGTCGGTAGTGGGAACAGCGTCAAAGAGGAACTTGCCGTTCTGGTCTCTGATACGGTTTCCGTCCTCGTCCAGCCGGTACACTCGGTGCTGCTTAAAGCCCCATGTCCCGTCCGGGTTCATGGGGCGCATGGGGCAGAGGAAATGAAAGTGAGGGTTGGGTATCCCTCCGTCCTCGGTCTCTTTCTCATGGAATGCCACATCAACGGTCATGCCCCGGCTCACAAAGTTGTCCAACAAAAACTGCCTTGCCAGAGCGATATTTTCCTCAATGGTAAACTCGTTCTGCAAGGCAATTTCAAAGCTGTATGCAAGTTGGGCTTTCTTTCCCCGTTCCACCTGTTCAACGGCATTCCACAAGGTCTGACGGTCTGCAAATTCCGGGGGAGCGTGGGACGGTAAGAGAATGTCGGAACAGATTACGCCGCCCTTTCTGGTGTAGTCGCTGTACTCGCCGTAATACTCGCTGTACAGCCTTTCGCCGGAACGGTAAGCAGCAGAAGCGATAGCGGACTGCCCCTCACTGCGTTTCATCTGGTCTACTGTGAAGTGGAACAATGCCATTGTCCGTTTCCTCCTCTCTGTGAAGATTTCTCTCATGGGCTGTCGCCGCTTCTCTAAGAGCCTGTTCCACCTCCGGCAGAGCAAAGATGTGTTCCATCAGCCCAGTCATTTCGGTGCGTGATAGGTCTTTGAACACTGGGGCAAGGCTCTCCACTGTGCCGCCCAGATTACAAAGGCGGTGGGTGCGTTTCTTTCGCTCGCCCTGTTCCAGAAACTTCTTTCGGTTCTCAAGGCGGTTGAGCTTGTGCTGCTCCTGTGCAAGCCTTGTTTCAGCTCGCTCTTTTTCAGCCCGAAGCTGTTCAAGGGTTTTCGGTTTTTCCATTCTGTTTGACCTCCTTTTTTGAAAAATAGGTATAAAAAAAGACCGCCGACTTTTTCACATGACGATGTGTGTCAACGGTCTATTTTTCCGTATTTAGTTGTCGAGGGGCAAAATCAATTCTCATTGAGATACCTTGCCAATTTCTTCTCCAGCAGTTCTGTCATACCATTGCAGAGGCGCTTTACCTTGTCCTGCTCATGGGCGTAGTACCAGATGGTTTCCTCTCCGGGGCGGAGCAGGAGCTGGTCGCCATCCGCTTCTTTCCAGAACTCGCCCAGCACACAATACCGCTCTCCATGAATGGTCAGATCAAACATCCCGGAAAGGGTAATAATCACGCCTGTGGATACCTGTATGCCAGCGGTCAGCAGGAAGAACTCTCGCACCTGGGACGGGAGTGTGAAGTCCAGCACGCTTTCTTGATTCCTAATCTGCTCCTCAGTGGCGGCTGGTTTAATCTCGTCTGAGGTGTCCAATATCTTTGCCAAAGCATTGGAGAACTTCGGATAGTGGGAAAATAACTCTGGATGTTTGGTCTTAAATTCCTTTTGTTTTTCTCGCTGTACTCTTTTCTGCTCTTTACAGTAAAAATCCAACTCTTCCAGATACCTCTCCTGATAGAGATTACTGGTTTCAAAAGGCACACCTTTCCTTTCCAGAATGGCGATTGCTCCTTTCTGACTACCAAACACTGGCACCCAAGAAAAACCATGAGTTCGGGGCTTCAACTTCAAAAACTCCCCTGGACTTAAAAGGCTTTCCAGCTCCGCTTCATGGTCATGCCACCAGTTCCACCAACTTTCCGGAGTTTCCCGACCTTCCGCTAAATCTAAAAGTTTTTTGTTGAAAATTTCGTCATTCATAAAAATACATAATATCCTCCCAATTCATCTTGTTATTAGCTCAACTTGCTGGCGGCGGACGGTTCTTAAAACCGTCTGCGGACGGCAAGTACACAGGGGATAACCGCATAAGCGGTGCAAGGGGGTGTAGCCACCTTGACGGAACGAAGTGACGAAGTATTCTCGGTCAAGCAGCTTTTTTCTGCTGACAGAGAATGAAGCTCCGCAGGACGCACAATACTCCCGACAGGAGAGTATAGAAGTGCGCCCTTTAGTTCCTAAAGGGATTTTTGCTCAGCGTCTTTCCATAATGAATGTAATAAATAGATATCAATAAATTGACACCAAAACAGCACTTTCTTGCTCAGCCATTTTCGCATAAAACTTTCTCAGGCTTTCAAAGGAAGTCCTCAAATCATCTTTGATTTCATCAGCTTCATCTTCATATTCCCAGATGTTAGGATATATATCGTTTTTCGCAAAATTTCTCATGTTAAATTTATCGATATATTTTTCAAAATCTATTTTCTGCAACGCTTCTGCAATTTCTTTTACTCTATTACTTCGTGTTCCAGATATAAATTCTTCTATATCTTCTCCAGAAATATTAAACTGACCTACAATCGCTTCGCTAATTAAGTCATTCTCAATTGGTTCACTGGCAGATTTTCCTGTCAGCAAGAAATGAAGTGCGTCCCACATTTTGTCTATGTCGCATATTTCTAAATCTTCATTTTCCTGTAATTCCTCAACATCATCAAGACACAAGAAATTCTCCAGTTCACTGTCAGAAGTCGATTGATAATTTGCAATCATGCCCATTTTGCTTTCCTCCTCATTTCAATTTACCGTTCATTTACTTGTGCAAATTATACCATAAAACTTGTGAACAATTCTACCACAACTTTTGTGAGATATGAGAAAAGTCCGAACAGTTTTCTGCCCGGACTTCCTCGCTCAATTGTAAATCAATTCCGCTTTTACAACTTCCTCTGCCTGTGCCTTGCAAGCGTTCATCTGCCGCACCCACTCCATCTGATTTTCAGCTTTCAACTCCTCAGTAATACCATATTGTTTCATCAGCCCCGACATAATAACATCAACCTGGTTTCTGGCGGTTTCCTCGATTTCAAGACAGTGTTCAAAAAGCATATCTGAAAGAACCAGTTCATTAAACAGGATTGGACGGAAGTTCTGCAAGTAGGCTTTGCGAAGTCTGCCATAGTGTCCTAATGCCTTTCTCGGCTGGCGTATCGTAATATATGGAATGAGATAATCTCCTTGTTTGGTGTAGGTCAGTTTCATGCTGTCTTAGCTCCTTTCTGCGGCTCTCTCTGCGGTAAACTGCTCACCGGGATAAATACGCCCTTTGCAATATCCTCGGTGCGGATAGCGGCTTTTCGGGCTTCGATTTCAGCCTTTTTCTTGGCTTTTGTGCGTTCCTCATATTCTTTCTGCTTGCCGTTGGCTTTACGCTTCAAATAGTTCTGATGAAGCCTGTCCTTGCGTTCCTCTTTCTTACGGATTTCCTCTAATTCCGCTGATGTCAGCTCCACTTCTCCAAATGCCGGGGGAACGAAACGCCCAACAAAATTGAAGTAAATCTCAACCTCCTGTGTTGTGTCCCGGCTGCCTTTGCGGTCACGCTCATGGACAAGGATTTTCTCAACAAATTCATTGAGCATGGTAACGGTCAGCTTGTCAAAATTCTTGTATTTATCAATCAGAGCGATAAAACGGTCAGCGTCCTTTTCATGCTTTTCATAGCCCTTAACTGCCTTTTCCAGAGCAGAAATTTCAGTGGTCAGCTCACTTTGTTCCTTTGCATATTGAGCGTCCAGCATTTCATATCGGCTGTCAGACAGCTTTCCTAAAATGTTGTCCTCATAGATTTTACAGAGCAGCACTTCCAGCTCAGAAACTCTCTGCTTTGCGGTGGCAAGGCGTGTCCGCTGTTTTCTGACCTCTGCGGTCTGCTGGCTGGACTGTGCTTCCTGTACCACCCGGATAAACTCGGCTCGGTCATGCTTGGCATATTCGGCAATGGCTTTGAGCATATCAGAAATAAGGGAGAGTACCACATCTTCATTGATACGGTGCTGTGTGGTGCAGAGCTTTCCAACAGGGACTTTGCTGTATTGGGAGCAAGTATATTGAGAAATACGCTTGCCGTTGTTGGTACGGTGGACATACATCTTGCCACCGCAGTCGGCACAATAAAGCAAGCCAGTGAGGGGAGCAGCTTCGCCCCAGCCGTTAGGGTAGCGTCTGACATTTCCTCGGATTTTCTGCACAAGGTCAAAAGTTGGCTGGTCGATGATTGGCTCATGGGTATTTTCAAAAATCGTCCATTCGTCCTCCGGCACATAATGGCTTTTCTTGTCCTTAAAATGCTTGCGTGTTTTGAAATTGACCGTATGCCCCAGATACTCACGCTTTTTAAGGATTTCTACAACGGAAGAAGCACCCCAGCCGTACACATCTTTGAAAGTCTTATTTTTGTTCACACCCTCTCCAAACTGTGCAAGGTAAGCAGAGGGTATCAAGATTTTTTCCTCTGACAGCTTCTTTGCAATCTGATACGGTCCGAAACCGTCTATTGTCATGGCAAAGATACGCTTTACCACCTCGGCTGCTTCCGGATCAACTAACCACTGGGTTCTGTTTTCATTCCAGAGGTAGCCGTAAATGACTGTACCTGTGAGGTGCTTGCCGGACTTGCCTTTGGACTGGAAAGTGGAACGGATTTTGCGGCTGGTATCTCTGGCATAATACTCATTCATAATATTACGGAATGGGGTAAAATCATCGTCCCCTCTGGCACTGTCCACACCGTCATTGATGGCAATTAAACGGACACCACGCTGACGCAGTATCTCCATAATCTGACCGACTTTCAGATAGTCACGCCCCAGTCGGCTCATGTCCTTGATACAAAGGTATTCCACATTCCCGGCTTCCACTTCTTTCATCATTGCCAGAAATCCGGGACGGTCAAAGCAAGTACCACTGATACCGTCATCAGTGAAATGGACTGTGTTAGAAAAGCCCTGACGGTCAGCATATTCTTCAAGCAGCTTCTTCTGGTTCGATATGCTGTTGCTCTCGCCTTGCTGGTCATCGTCTCGGCTCAATCGCTCATAAAGAGCAGTGATTTTTTCGTTTCTTCTCATGGCTTACGCTCCTTTCTTCGATTTTAGGTTGTGTGTTCTAAGAGACTTCCCAACCGCTTGATTAAGAAGTCTTTTAGAGCATACAACACCAGCTGCCTGTTTATAAATCTTATACTGCTTGAGTGCTAAACTGTCAGGTTTTCGCATTTCCAGCCTATCAAACAATTCATCCAATGGACTTTGGTATTCCTCATCATCTTCTTTTACATCAGCGGATGCAATCATTTCCATGACCATTGTGAAGTTTTGTTCTTCCTCTGGTGCTTCATGTATCAGATAAAGACACAACGCCTCTAGCAATGCAGTTTCTGATTTCTCCCAGAAAGGATCGTTCGTTTGCGACCCTTTAGGCGTTGTATTACGAATTAAATTCGTAATCAACTTTAAGACATCTTTATCATCCTTGATATAAGCAAATGGATTATAGCAATGAGATTTTGACATGTTAATAAGATCTATGACCTTGATGACATAACCTTCTTTTTCTAAAAGATAACCCGTATCACGCAAGATTTCCCCCTTTGGATCTAAGATTACAAATGAGGTATTGCATTGCAGGATATTAGGCTTTACGTAAAATCTTGTCTTACCGGCACCACTTCCACCAAGGACAATCGTATTGAGATTTCTTCGATGCTTTTTACCATCCAATCCAATACGTACACTCTGCGTAAGCAGCTTGTTTTCTAAAAACTTTGTGGACGTATATTTTTTATTGATTTTGGAATTATCTCCCCATTTTGCTGATCCATACTCTTCTTTTCTTCGATAGTTTTTTATACTGCTGATATAAATACCGATGCCTATCAAATAGGCAAGTACAAAAATCAGAATCGTTCTGGGTGTATCAGAAACCCAGACAATATGAAAAGGATCGTTGATTGCATCATTCAAGTTTGATAATGCAAAGAACAATCCTTTTTTCATGTAGGGAGCAAATAGCAATGCTCCCCATATTACCGGTATCACAAGGAATCCAAGAAAGATATAATCTTCTTTTCTATCTCTCTTCATATGCACGCTTTACCTTTCCTTTTGAGACAGGAGCATCACAAGCCCTTAGAATCAAATCGTCTATGAAGTCATAGCTTTTCTTTTCCTCAATCTGTCGTGACCTTAAATGATTGAGGGCATTTAATATGATCCGTCTTTCTGTATCAGTAACTGTGATATCATAAAACTGTTCTTTCATATGCTGTTATCTGGACACATCAGAATGTTCATTCTGCTTATCCATATGCTCCTGCTGCTTTGCATAGATACCATGTTCCATACGATCTGATACACTTTTATACAGCCCTTTGATATCTTCCAGTTCACCCTTGACCTCACGCTGATCCAAGCCTTCAAAATACTCACCAGCATGCTGGATAAAGGATTCATCACATCCTTTGATACCATACTTCTGGCAAATGATATAAGAGGCACTAGCAACCATGAATTGACTATCCTCTCTGCTGATACCAGATTTCAGACATTCCACTGTACAGTATTCTTTGACTAGACCCGTCATCATCTCTTGCGGTTCAAGACCTGCTTTTACATAAATCTTCTTTGCATCATCTGCATAATAAACAGGACTAGGCAAGTCTGATTCAGCAGTAACTATTTCAGGTTTGATTGTTGTTCCATGCATCAGGGCACTAATGATTTCCTTATTGCTGTAGTTAGGAGCAGGAATTGTGATTGCTTTACCGTTCAGTTGTGATATATCATAAACGTACTTCGGATTGTAGTTTACACCTACCGTACCATCACGTCGCATATACTCAGAGCCGGGTTCGAGAATCTGAATCCCTTTATCTTTTTCATCATTGCGAATAAACTTATTGTTTTCTCTCCACTTGATACCTTCTTTCAACAGCTGTGCATCAGGGTATTGCGCCATAACAAGCAGCGTGTTGGTTACCTGATAATCAAGTCGTACCATCAGATCAAAATAGCACTTATAATTTTCCGGAGATTCTATCGCTTTTAAAGTCTGCTCATTTGCCATTGAGAAGAGGGCGGTTCTCCATTCCTGCATCCTTTTTGCATATTCCTCTTTAGGAAGCTTTGGAGTCCATTCCTTTTTTGTACTTTCTGCCTTGCCTTCGTTAAATACATCGTATAATTCACTCATAATGACTTCTCCTTTTTCTTAGATTTTCTTTTCTTGTGATTACTGTTTGGATTTTTACTGAATGACTGACCTCGTGCCTTACTGCGCTGTTTGTTTTTCTCAATACGCAATTCACGTTCACTTTTAATTTGTTTCAATTCCTGTCTGACAGATGGTCGTTCAGAAGTATCCTCTGCGACGTTTGCTCTCTTTGAGATATGCTCGGACGGAACGTCGCTCGTTTTCTGTGTCCGAGCGATTGTGGGGTTTTCAGCAAATGACTTTTCTTCTTGCTTAGTAGATGACATAAGGGAATCAATCAAATCGTCATGTTCTTCTGCTGACATAACCGGAACATCTTTCAATGGCTGATTTTCTCTTTCAGATAGAATAGATTCACGCATCGCCTTGGTATCAATCGTAGCAAGTTCAAATTTATCAACGATACGACTGATTTTTGATGCATCTTCTGCTCGTACCATAATGTCACAGATTCCATCCGTATTGTTCTTTTCTTTCAGTACGGAATACAGCACACCGTAACGCTTTGCCTCCTGACAGAATGTCTTTAGATCTTCATGACGAATCGCAAAAACTTTGAGTTCTTTACCAGACTGCAGCATAGAATTTAATCGTGCCGCTCCTTTTACTTTCTTCTTATCATTTAGCATTGCATACAGTGTAGCTGCTAAAGACTTTGTAGCTGCACCTCCAATCTTGAGGGCAATATTTGCCGCAACTTCAATCCCCTGAAGGGACATTCTCACGACCTGATCGGCTGTTTCTCCGCCTGCGTTCATTTTCCTCACGCTCCTTTCGTTCTTGTTCTTTTACAACCTGTAAATTCTGTTTCATCGCTACCGAGCGATGTCGGATACTCTCATAGAGCACCACCTCCTTACGTAGTAATTTGATCTCAGCTGATAGAACTGCAACATCCTGCTGTAGTTTATCTTTGCTGTCCAGATTGCGACAGCGCCGAATCTTGTTATAAACACATCGTCTTTCTTTAATCAGACTTTCCAGACGATCTTGGACACTATGCTCATGGCAATCAAGATCATCCAACGTATTGATTTTCTTTTTACAGAGTAGAGTAGTTTCTTCTGTAATACGATCCATATAACGTAAATCCTCCTTGAATAAAAAATGCACCCTCTTTTTATTAGGTGCATTTTTTGGGAGTATCCCCATTTTATACATGTAGTGAAAATACAAAGCACGAAAACCTGTGAGTTTCCGTGCCTTCTTTATATCCCCTTTATAATAATAATGTGGTGTCTTAGTATCCTTTTGAATTAATTCCCACTTGATAGTGGAATTTTCCAATATCAATTCCTTGATATTTTCCTCAGTAAAGTAACCATCGTTACTTAAACTCCTTAACCTGACAAAACGTTCCTTTGTTGGTGGTCTTACTGCAATATGCTTACCATATTTAATTTCATATCCCTGTGCTTCTAGGCATTGGAAGAACTGTTTCATCGTCATTGACCTATTGATAGCATAATTGACATCTTCCCTTATAGCACTTCTCCAAGTTGGTCTTTGTTGCTTTTCAGCCTGCCATTCTGCATAATGCATAGACTTCTTTTTTGGGTTCTCAATGACACTCAACTGATACTTACGACACAAATCATCTGACAACTTGCGAATCTTTTTATAATTTTCCTTATTATCATAGTATTTCAGTCCATCCTTAAATGAAACAGAGTTAATCACGAAATGATTATGATAATGTTTTTTATCAAGATGTGTTGATACCAGTACCTCAAAGCGATTCCCCCACATCGCCTGTGCTAATTCAATACCTATTTGGTGTGCTGTTTCTGCATCAACTTCTCCAGGGGCAAATGACTGGTAAGCATGATAGGCAAGGATACCTTCTGTTTTATGATAAGCTTTCTTTGTAATCATCATATCCTTGAGTGCAGTTGCCATTGTACAGTTGATACCACTGACATATAATTGCTTTTCAGTCTTAAGATCTTGAGTGGTATAATTGATGACTTGACTCAATCCATTATAATGATAATCACTTTCACTGACAGTTGTTTTATCTGGATTGGAAATATAGTCAAGCACACGTTTCAAATTGTCTTTGACATCCCATATTCTAGTTGTTGCCATCACTATTCTCCTCTGGCAGCAAAACCTTTTCTCTAATCTCAAGAATATTCTTATTCAATTCGGCAATATCTCTTTTATAGCGAGCGATATCTATACTACCTGTTTTATGAGCAATCATCACTAATTGATTAATGTTATTACCAATTCGCCTTAATTGATCTATCATATCAAAGAAATCCTGTGATGGTTTTTCCATAGGGATATAACCACTTATTAAGTATCTAATATATGC
Source organism: Finegoldia sp. (assembly GCF_046991905.1). NCBI lineage: Bacteria > Bacillati > Bacillota > Tissierellia > Tissierellales > Peptoniphilaceae > Finegoldia > Finegoldia sp. The sequence continues at coordinate 38,625 of NZ_JBKWZF010000017.1, forward strand.
CTCTTTTGATAATCCAGATTTTCTTACTTTATCAATCAGCAATATATTTTCTTTTTCATTTAAGCGAATCATCAATCTAATATTTCTTTTTCTCATAAATAACTCTCCAATACAAAATAAAACTTGTTCATAAAAATAAACAAGTCTTTGAAATATAATATTCTATTCTTTATAATCAACGTGATTAGCAGCTCGCATAAATTTCATAGTTAATCCCAATTTTTCGTATTCATATTCTGAATCCAACCGTTCTAGGAGTTGAGCTAAAAATATCTGAAATGCTTGTTCTTCCAAAGATAGGTTGAAATCATGTTCCGTTTCTCCATGAAAATTATCATCATTCAGAAAAGAAATATACTTATTTTCCGATTTTAAAAACAAACCATATTGTGCGCAAAAAAGCATGTCTATATTTTTTTCTTCTAAATCATTTAGAATTTCCAGAACTTTTTCTTTACTAGATATATTTGATTTATATGTGAACATCACTTTTAAAGGAGCTTTATAATTTAGGGTACTTTTTAATTTTTCATCTCTGTTAAAAGCATTTTGGAGATTTGTAAACTTCAAGTTATCATTCTTAATTTTATCTTTTGACAACAAAGTAGAACATTCAATATTTGCTTTTAGACTTTCATGATAAATAATTTTATTTGCATAACCGGAAAACAATACCGGATAATTAAATGAATCATATATCATAATATCACATTGATTACTTATACTTGATTCTGTGTATACAAAACCAGATGCAATAGTAAATTTATCAGGAATATAATCCTTTAGAAAATTCTTTACAACTTCTTCGCATTCTCTCCCTCTCTCTCCATTATGATGTATGCTTGTGATAAGATCTAATTCAGCTATAATTTTTTCAAACCATCTTTTATGCACAAGTATAGGTAACCTTATACTTTCTTCTTGATTCATATTCTCTCATCCTTTCTTGATATATAATACATCATATCAAATATAGATCATACTTTAAAGCATGGGTCTTAGGGTATACCCTAACAAGCGAATTTGTGGGTAGCCAAATTCAGTGCTTGCTGCAGTACAAGACATAAAGGTACACTCAAAGATTTGAATAGTTCTAAAATAATATAAAAAGAGCAAAACATTTTATTGTTTCGCCCTATATCCAAATCGCATCTATCCTAAAATGGCAATTCCTGCGTAGGCTGTTCCTTTCCTTTTTGTTTGTTCTTCATTTCCTGCTGGTGCATGATTTCTAAGCGATCTATGTTGATTTTATAGAAGTTTAAATCCGCTGACACTGAGTAAAAACCTGTTTTTATACCTTGCATATCTTCATGAATATATAACTCCTGCAGTCTTTCTAATGATTGAGAATACTGTTGTGTATCCATATAATTTACATACTTAAAATCCATAACTCGATAACAACAATCAACGACATAATAATTTTTAAAATCAAATTTATTTTCAATATCATTTTCAATCATCAGTGCCTCGGCTGCCCAGATTTTACTTCCTTCTTTGCTAAAAATCATGATACAACCACCATGATTTCCTTTTTCATAATCAGTTGTATATATCATTCTATCTTCCATTTCCTTTAACGAAACACCATCACTGAAGTATTCTAATTCCTTTTGAGGTATACGACCTTTATCAGTTGCACGATATTCCATCTTATACCAATCACTCTTTTGAAATTGAAATTCTCCAGAATCTACCAATTCCATTGCCTGCTGTTCAGCAAAGTTTTTTGATGTAGCTTCAATAGGAATAACAGCCTGCCGAATCTCAGTAATCTCAACATCATAACGCTTCATTTACTTTTTCCTTCCTGTTTTTCAAAGAAATCATCTGTACTTTGCTCAAGTTTCTGATACTTATTTTTAAGATTATTTAAATCTTTCAGCTTAGAGTTAAGCTGATTAACTTCACAGTCTAACTCATTTCTTTTCTCTATTTTCAAAGTTTTTTGTTGTTCTAATTTCTGTATTTCCTTTTCAATTTTCTTGTACATGCTACATAATCCTCCTTAGATATAAAAGAAACTGTTTATTTTAAATCACATCTTTATTACTTATTTGTTACTTCAGATAATACAATAATCAATCTAAATTACTCAAAGCTTTTTTTAATATATCTATAAGCTCCATATACCTTATCTTCTTTACATCTGATAATTCTCTATAAAACTTTATCACTTCTTTGATATTTTCATCATGCAAAAATAGTGATCCATAATCATACATTTTCATACTCAAAAATCTAGTGATCAACGAATAATTTGTTAAGATGGTTTCTACATCTTTATCCTCACTAATACAAAATTTTTCACATATATGATGATATGCATCATATATGTTCTGATACGCTTCTTCACATACTTTGCCAATTTCAAATTCATTTTCTATAGCACCTCAATTCGCTTGGAGCCTCATTCAGTTCCATCATACCATTCATTAAATCGTAAATTAATTCTTTAAATTCTACATTTTTCTCAGCCATAATTAAACCTCCTCGCATCAAATAGTGTTCTTACGCGAACACTATCAGTAATTCAATATTATCGTAATAATATTTATAATGCAATTATACGATGGAGACTGGAGTGACAATAATGATAAAGTATGATAGATTATGGCAAACGATGAAAGCAAAGGGTATATCTCAATATGATCTTTATACACATTATAATGTAAATCGCTCTCAGTTGAATAGATTAAGAAAAAATCATAATGTTGAAGTAAACACGATTGATAAATTATGCAATATCTTAAATTGCAAAATAGAAGAAATCATGGAACATTTTCCAGATGATAATTCCTTTTGAAAGATAGTTAAGGCTATCTTTTTTTCTATAAATAATCGCTTTAAACTGTATAAAAAACATTAGCTATGAATGACTTAGAACTATTGTTATCGTTCTAAATTATATTTTCTTTTCTTAACTTGATTCTGTAATATCAAATTAATGTCCTTTGCATGTCTGGGACTGTCATCAAAAATGTTATATTGATCTTGTAGATGAAAAATAATTTTTCTCGTTGTATCGTAACCAGCTTTATCATTATCCAAATGCAGATGTAATTCTTTGATTTGAAGATTCCTTTCTAAGAATGATTTTAATGCTATTGGAATTGTAGATTCTTCAAGATTTCTATCCTTTACCAAAGTAGAGGCTCCAGAAATTGCAAGATAATTATCCAATTTGTAATCCTTGTGATTCTGCTTTGATAACGTCATATATGACAGCAAATCAATCGCTGATTCAAAAACGTGCAGGGAAGTATTACTGTCATTGGTAATTGAAAATCCATAACTTTTGTCACTGCCCCAGACATCCTTTTTCATATCATTATCCAATGATCTTTTACATGCAAAACGAGGATAGTGGTTCTCATCGTATCCTACAAAGACGATGCAATGCTCTTTAGATTCCTGATAAAATAAACGTTGTTCTTGACAGTAGTTCACAATGTTTTTATCAATGCAGCGCTTATTTATTAGATAAGCTATTGCATCATTATCATTTTCAGCAGGATAAGGCAGACGCAGTTTCTTTGTCTGTCTTTCTCTTTGATTGTGTTGCACAGGTTCCTTTAAGTCTATCAGATTTTTAATATGCATTGCTGCATCCCGAAAACTCATATTCTCAATTTTAATTAAGAAATCGAGTGCTGTTTTACCACCGATCCCTGATGACCAGTGCATCCATAATCCATGCGACATATGCAGTGATGTATGAGATTTTGTTGTGTAATCCACATGTCCATTTCTCACAAGATCATGCGGTTCATAATTTTTAAAGTAAGTCAGTAAGTCCAACTCTCTAATTCTTTTCATATCACTTTCGGGGATTTTCTTTCCCATATTAACACCTCATTTCAAAGTAAAAAGGACTCCAAAACTATGAAGTCCTCAATCTCTCATTTTTACTATCGTGTCATTTCATTACGACTTTCCACGTTCTCATCCGGCTCATCATCCACAAATACTGTGCTAGGATCATTCTTATTGCTGATATCCAATTCCTTATTTAATTCTGATAGCCTTTTAGTCTTTTCCTTTAACTCCTCTTCTTTTTCAAAAGGTCGATTGACTTCCTCCTTTGCATTTCCCAACTGTTTTTTCACGTCCTCAAATAGTGCCTCTTCGTTTTTTAACTTGTCAGGATAGGAGTTCAAAAGATTATCAATACGTTTTAGATTTCCATAAACGTCATCACCCAATTCAATGGAATAAGCTGTTTCCTTTTTCAAAGTCAACACGAAAGCTTTATTGAAAACATCATAAGAAAGAAGCATTTGGAATCCTCGATATTCACCTATTGCTTTCTGCTCTGATGATTCCATTTTTTTACACATCAATATTAGGCTATTACCAGCATGTTCCTTCTCATCATAACGAATATTGTTAATCATCATTCCAGAAAAGTCTTCCACAGGTTTGAGTGTGGCTATATCATTCTTTAGACCACGTATATTTTCTTCCAGTAAAGATATCTTCTTTGGATAATATTTTATGATTCTATCCTCTAAATCATATCGTTCTGAAAGATAATTTGCTTTCGCCATCTTGAGTTTACTGACCTGTATATCAAGATCCATCTTCTCTTTAATTTTAGGATTGCCGCTGGCTAATGCTTTGATTTCAGCGTAAGAAAGGGTCGCATCATCAATATCTTCAGCCGAGCGTACAGGGCTTTTTGATGTCATAATCTGTGATATAAACTTTTGTTTTCCTTCGACCAGCTGATACAAATAAGCATCAAACGTCTGTTCGGTAACATAACGATAGATATAAACATCACTGTTGGTATTGCCTTGCCTAACGATTCTACCTCCACGCTGTTCCAAATCAGATGGACGCCAAGGACAATCAAGGTCATGTGATGCAATCAACAGATCTTGTACATTCGTTCCTGCTCCCATCTTTTGGGTTGAACCTAACAAAATACGGATACTTCCAGTGCGTACCTTTGCAAATAATTCCTTCTTGGTAGCATCTGTTTCGGCATCATGAATATAAGCAATTTCATCAGCCGGCACAACCACGTCTTATTAGTTTCTCAGCGATATCATCGTAAACATTTGTAAATAACAGTTCGTTTCCTGCTTCTATTTGTTCTTTCACAGAAGATGACTTTCTATGTGGAGTGGACATATCACAAAATATTAACTGCGTGGATTTTTTCTCTTCTGTTTCTTTGTAAATAGACAATACCTTCTGAATACAAATATTGACCTTACTATTTTCAAAGTCCTCCAGTCTATCATCAATCAATCGCTGGTCTAACGCTAGTTTTCTTCCATCATTGGTAATCTTAAGCATGTTGTCTATTCGTGGGTCCTCACCGTTTCTTACTTTCTCTGCACGCTTTGCAAGCGATTCTACGATGCTTTTCTGCATCTCACTAGGCTTTACTGCTATTGTTTCATAATGTGCTGTAGGCGTAGGCAAATTCAACATATCGGCAGTTTTAATATCAGCGATCTCTTTAAACATGGAAATAAGTTCCGGCAAGTTATAAAATCGTGAGAATCTGGTTTTCATGCGATAACCGGTTCCTTCTGGTGCAAGTTCGATTGCGGATACTGTTTCACCAAAGGTAGATGCCCAAGCATCAAAGTTCTCAAGTCCATGTTCTTCCAGTAGGTCATATTGCAGATAGCGCTGTATCGTATACATTTCATAAGGTAGGAAACGCCACGCCATACTTCCTTTCGTCAGCGGTCTTGGCGTAACCCCCTCCAGAACCGTGCTTACACCTCTCGATGTACACGGCTCGCCATCTTTCATAGTTTAAGTGATTTTAGCTTTGCTTCTTCATAGCATTTCGGGCAGAGAGCCAGTGACTTCCGCCTTTTCTGTAACATCAGTCCGTCAAATTCATTATCAGCATTTAAATCTTTTAAGCGTTGCACATGGTGCATATACACTTTTACAGGGCTTGCCCCACACATTTCACATTTTCCGCTTTTTAAGCGTCCTGCAAGGCTGTTCGGTTTTATCCGACCTCTATACTTCGGCATAATGTCTACAAATTCGGGAGCGATATTCTTGTTACGCCTGAATCCCTCATTGTAAAATTCACATCGCTTTGTTCCACTCTTGGTTTTATAATCTGCGCCGAGGTCGCCCTTTTCACTGCGGTACTTCTTATACATCTTCATAACAGAAGAATTATATTTTGCCGCCAGCGTTTTTAGGCAACTGCAACGCATGATAGAATGGAATTTTCCCAGATTGCATACATTGATTGCCAATCTGTAATAGTTGTACAAACCTCTGATTTCTGAATTATACTTGCTGATGATTGCCACATCATCCAATGGCATAAGCGCCCCTCTGTGGAGCGGTTTCCAATTCTCTTTGCCGTTCTCGTCCTTTTTGATTTTAAATGCTCCGTATTCATGCAGTTTTGCAATCCATTTTTCTTTCGGCATATATAACTGCACTTTTCCATACCACACCCGTTGTAAGCCTTTTTTCGTCCGCTTCGTATCCTGACTTCTTGATATTCTTATGTCGTATCCAAGATAACGCACCTTTTCAGAGGAATGGGTAACGTGAGTTTTCTCCTCTGACATCGTAAGATTTAACTTGTCTTTCAGAAATATCCTCACCTGTTCCTTGATATTTTCGGCATCCTGCTTTGAGCCTGTTATCGAAATCAGAAAGTCATCAGCGTAACGGTTGTATTGAAGCCTTTTGTAACTCTTATCCATTTCATCTAAATGCGGCGTGGACAGCATCACTTTTCTTGCTTCTTTAAATGTGGTCAGGTTTGCTTCTGTGCGCTCTGTTTCCAGATTTTTCTGCGCTTTCCGATAAGCCCAGCGTACCTTATCATGGTCTTTGTGGACTTTACGGTTTCTTGTATCGCCTTTGTCAAAACTTTTTTTCATCTTCCCCATAAACTCATCGAGTTCATTTAGGTAGATGTTTGCAAGTATCGGACTGACACCGGAGCCCTGCGGACTGCCGGAGTACGTTTCATGGTATGTCCACTGTTCCATATATCCTGCCCTTAAAAATTTCCACATCAGCGATATGAATGCTTCATCTTTTATGCGTTTTCTCAGAAGCTGTATTGTGATATGGTGGTCGAAGCTGTCAAAGCAAGCCTTAATATCTCCCTCGATTATCCACTTTGCGCCAGTAAACAGCGTTACAATTTCTTTTAATGCTGTATGGCAGCTTCTTTTCGGTCTAAAACCATGTGAATTATCGGAGAATGTCGGCTCATAAATTGCTTCTAATATCATACGGACGACTTCCTGCAACAGTTTATCGTCCGTTGACGGAATCCCCAATGGGCGCTTTTTATTGCTATTTTTCTTCGCAATATAGACACGCCTTGCTGGGTTCGGTTGGTATGAATGGTCTCTTAATTTCGCAATGAGTTTTTCAATGCGCTCCATGCTCATACCATCAAGAGTGAGTCCATCTGCCCCTGCCGTCATGCTCCCCTGAGAGGTCGCAATATTCTGGTATGCGAGCAGATAGAACTCTGGATTGTACAGGTTACGGTATAATCTCTCGTACCTGTAATCTTTGTTTTTTGCTTTTTCACTTAAACTTTTCAATACATTTTCGGGACTTCTCATAATGCCTCACGCACCTTTCCTTGTTATTTGTATTGAAGAAAGACTGTCTCCCTTCGCCATGTGGACGGCTTTCCCGCCCTCGGACTACTACGGAGACTCTGTTGCCATAGTAAATATTCAGAGTCGCTTTTTCTCATAGCACTCATAGCCGATATTTCGGCGTTTTACCGTAGGCAATCCCCGTTTAGAACTGTAATAACATAAGCCTGCTATGATTTCGGATGTGACGTTCGCCGTTTTCCATTATCCTATGGCTGATTTACTCTGGGTATCTTGTGGGTACGCATGGCCGACTCATATCCACCAGAGTACATGCGAGTATAACTTCCTTACGCATGGAGCAACATTTTGCCCAATCTCCGACTGTCATTCAGGCAGTTTAGCTTTCATCCTTATTCATAACTTTTCGTCACTACCACGCAAACACTTTGGAAGTTTCCGTGTTTCGTGCCCTCCGACATGCTACACTCCCCGTCGGGTTTCCCCTTTCGGATAAGTCGGGTGACGATAGGGTGCGGATTATTCCGCTTTAATACCTTGCCCTATTACTTGCTCAAGGTAAGATTATTACAGCCCCTTACGGGCGCAC
>NZ_JBKWZF010000018.1:0-11202 GCF_046991905.1 Finegoldia sp.
ATATAATACAAGTAGTAAACGAAAGAGAGAAAATTATGATTATTATTAGAAATATAAAATTAAAAAATGACGACGAAAACGAATTGAAGAAAAAAATCTCTAAAATGATTGGAATGAAAAACTTCAATTATGAAATCTACAGAAAATCAATTGATGCTAGAAGGGGAATTCTGTTTAATTACCAAGTTATCGTGGATGTTGATTTGTCTGATAAAAAAATAAAATCAATCAAAAATTGCGAGAAATATTTTGAGGAAGATTTTAACTTAGAAGATGTCGATAATTCGAAGAGCGTCACAGTTGTTGGAAGTGGTCCTGCGGGATTGTTTTGTGCGTATTTGTTAGCGAAAAACGGAGCAAAGGTGAAAGTTATTGAACGAGGAAGTGAAGTATCTAAAAGAGTTGACGATATCAACAAATTCTTGGAAACTGGTAAGCTTAACACAAACAGTAACGTTCAATTTGGAGAAGGTGGAGCTGGAACTTTTTCTGATGGCAAATTAACTGCACGTTCTAAAGACAAAAGAGTAAGAGAAGTTTTGAAGACATTTGTGGACTACGGCGCTCCTAGTGAAATTATGTATGACTCCAAGCCTCACATAGGAACCGATGAATTGCAAAAAGTAATTGTTAATATGAGAAATGACCTTATCAAAATGGATTGTGAATTTGAATTCGATACATTAATCGACGATGTCGAAATTGAAAATGAAAAATGTGTGGGAATAAAATCACAGAATAAAAAATTTGAATCTGACTGTTACGTTTTTGCTCTTGGAAACAGTTCAAGAGATACTGTGATGATGTTAGCCGACAAAATTAAAATGACTAACAAACCATTTGCTGTCGGTTTTAGAATTGAACATCCACAAAAAATGATTGATTGGGCACAATATAAATGCGACAGAAATCTTCCAAGTGCGACTTATCAGCTTTCTTATTCTGAAGAAAACAAAAGAGGAGTGTACACTTTTTGCATGTGTCCAGGAGGTTATGTAATCAATGCTTCTAGTGAAGAAAATGAGTTGTGCGTAAATGGTATGAGTTTTCACAAAAGAGATGGCAGAAACGCAAATAGTGCAATTGTATGTGGAATTGATGAGGAAACTTATGGGCATAATTTATTGGATGGGATTAGATTTCAACAAGAAATCGAACGCAAGGCTTTTGAATTGGGAGGATCCAATTACAATGCACCAGTTCAGTTGGTAAAAGATTTTATGGATGATAAAAAATCTGAAAAGATCGGAGAAGTTGAACCTACTGTAAAACCGGGATATGTTTTGAGCAATTTGAATGATATTTACCCAGAGCATGTTACAAATTACATTAAAACTGCGATTAAAATGATGGACAACAAGCTTCACGGATTTTCAATGGATGATGCTATACTCACAGGAGTTGAAACGAGAACATCGTGTGCAGTGAGAATGGATCGAGATGATTTGTTAAGAAGCGAAAATGTTGATAATTTGTATGTGATTGGCGAAGGTAGTGGATATTCTGGAGGAATTGTATCGAGTGCGATAGACGGATTGAAGGCTGCTGAGGTTATTCTTACGTCAAATTTATCTAAATAAATTAAAATGCTAAATTATTGGGTATATTTATAAAAAGATAAATTTTTGTAAAATTTAAGAGGAGAAGAAAATGATACTTTGTATAACTGCAAATCCTGCCATTGATGTGATTTACGAGATGGACGAGTTGGATATCAATGGAATAAATACGGTTGATGATGTGTATAAAACGCCAGGTGGCAAGGGCATAAATGTGGCGAAGGTTTTGGATTTGTTGAGAGCTGATTTCATGGTTACGGGATTTATTGGCGGAAGTAACGGGGATTATGTTATCGACAAATTAGATGATGTGGATATTAAGCATGATTTTATCTTCACAAATGTAGACACTAGAAATTGTATTAGGGTTATTCACGGAGATAAACAATTCGAAATATTTGAAAAAACAAATAGAATGGACTCAAGGTTTGAGAGAACTTTCATGTCATTACTTACAGAAATTGGCAAGAATTATAACATAGCTGTAATCAGCGGAAGTTTGATGAATGGTTTGTCGGATAATTTTGTTGAAGAAACTATGGATATTCTGAAGGACAAGAGCAAAATTATTTTGGATACAAATGGACAAGTGACTAAGAAAGTTTTGGAAAATAATTACAAACCATTTGCTATTAAGCCTAATTTTTATGAATTTAAGGAAATCATAGGATTAACAGAAGACATTTCATCAGAAGAGTTCATAGATAAAGACTCTGATTATTTGAAAAAAGTGTTCGACAGTGAATTATTAGATGGGATTGAAATTGTACTTGTAACTCATGGAAAATACGGAGCGATTTTAAAATACAAGGATAGCTTGTACAGAATTAAAGTTCCTCAATACAAAATCCAAAGAACTGTCGGAAGTGGAGATGCAACTGTGGCAGGCTTGGCGAAATTCTTGGACGAAGGCGAAGATATTATGGAAACTGTCCTTAAATCATTAACTCTAGGAGTATTAAATGCTAGGGTTTCTGAAGTTGAAAAGTTAGATGTAGATAAAATAAACGAAGTTTACGAACAAATAGATGTTGAATTATTATAAAAATAAAACGTGTCAAAATTTATTTTGATGCGTTTTTTCTTGCTCAAAAATTTGTATTTCTGATATAATAACTTTAAAGAAAACAAGAGTAATAAATTTGCTTGACTTGTGATCATTTGTATGGTAAATTTATTCTCAACATTAAAAATTTTTAACAAAGTTTTTATTTATTTTACGAGGAGGGTATTATGCAATTTATCGGCGAAGGATTAACATTTGATGATGTACTTCTAGTACCAGGTCCATCAGAAGTGTTACCTAATGAAACTATCTTGAAAACAAGATTAACGAAAACTATTGAATTGAACATTCCTATGATGTCAGCAGGAATGGACACTGTAACTGAGTCAAAAATGGCTATCGCTATGGCGAGACAAGGCGGGATCGGAATTATTCACAAGAACATGACTATTGAAGAACAAGCAAGAGAAGTAGATAGAGTTAAACGTTCAGAAAATGGAATAATTACTGATCCTTTTTACTTATCTGCAGATGACAAAATCGTTGATGCTTTGAAATTGATGAGTCATTACAGAATTAGCGGTGTACCTATAGTTAATGATGATATGACTTTAGTCGGAATCCTAACTAACAGAGATGTTAGATTCGTAAAGGACGAACAACTTCCAATTGGTGATGTTATGACTAAGGACAATTTAATAACAGGTCACGAAAACATATCAATGGATGAAGCCTTGGAAAAAATGATGAATGCTAAGATTGAAAAACTTCCAATTGTAGATGAAAACTTCAAATTAAAAGGCCTTATCACTACAAAAGATGTTGAAAAAACAATTCAATATCCAAACTCAGCAAGAGATTCACAAGGAAGATTATTAGTTGGTGCAGCTGTTGGTATCACTAATGATATGATTGAAAGATGTCAAGCTTTAGTGGATGCAAAAGTTGACGTCGTAACAATCGACACAGCTCACGGTCATTCAAGAGGAGTTTTGAATGCTGTAACTAAATTAAAGAAAGCTTTCCCAGATCTTCAAATAATCGCAGGTAACGTTGCAACAGCAGATGCTACAAGGGATTTGATAGAAGCCGGGGCAGATTGTGTTAAAGTTGGTATCGGACCTGGATCTATTTGTACAACAAGAGTTGTAACAGGTATAGGTGTTCCTCAAATGACAGCTATAATCGAATGTGCGAAAGAAGCTGATAAACACGGTATTCCAATCATCGCCGATGGTGGTATTAAATACTCAGGAGATATTACAAAAGCATTAGCAGCAGGTGCATCTGTAATCATGGCAGGTAGCTTGTTCGCTGGTACTGAAGAAAGCCCTGGAGAATTAGTTGTATTAGAAGGTAGACAATACAAAGAATACAGAGGAATGGGTTCACTTGGTGCTATGAAAGCAGGAAGTGGTGACAGATATTTCCAAAACAACACTAAAAAATACGTTCCAGAAGGAGTAGAAGGTAGAGTAGCTTTCAAAGGTTCTGTAGCAGAAGTTATATATCAATTAGTTGGTGGACTTCGTTCAGGTATGGGATATGTAGGAAGCAAAGATTTAGTTGAATTAAAAGAAAAATCAAAATTCGTGAAGATTTCTCCAGCAACTCTTGTAGAAAATCATCCACATGATATTACTATTACTAGAGAATCTCCAAACTATACAAAGAAATAGGAGCAAGAAATGGATATTAGATTAATAATGGGAAGCAGTTCAGATATTGAAGTTGCAAAAAAAGTTACAAAAATGTTGAAAAAATTCGAGCTTTCTTATGAAGTATCAGTTATTTCAGCGCACAGAGCATTGGATGTTTTAAAAGAAACTGTTGAAAAAGATGACTGCAAAGTTTACATTACAATAGCTGGAAAAGCTGCTCACTTAGGTGGAGTAACTGCAGGAATGACAACAAAACCAGTTATAGGAATTCCTGTAAAAGGATCTGCACTTGCTGGAATGGATGCTTTGTATTCAATAGTTCAAATGCCTAAAGGAGTTCCAGTTGCAACTGTAGCAATCGATGGTGGAGAAAATGCAGCTATTTTAGCAGCTCAAATGATTGCTTTGTCTGACGAAAAACTAGCTCAAAAATTAAAAGATTACAAAGAAGAAATGAAACAAGCTGTCATAGATTCTGACAAGGAGTTAGAAGAAATATAATGGGATTAACTTATAAAGATTCTGGCGTAGATAAAGAAAAAGGATACGAAGAAGTTCAAATTATAAAAGAAATCGTAAAGAAAACTCATGGCAAGGAAGTTCTAACAGGTATTGGAGGATTTGCTGGTTTATTCAAACCAGAAATCTCCGACATGAAAGAACCTGTTTTGGTAAGTGGAACTGACGGTGTTGGAACGAAAATCAAATTAGCAATGGAACTTGATAAGCACGATACTGTTGGTATTGATTTGGTTGCAATGTGTGTTAATGATGTTTTGTGCCAAGGTGCAAAGCCATTGTTCTTCTTAGATTACATCGCTACTGGAAGTTTGAAACCAAAAAAAATGGCTGATTTGGTTCGTGGGGTAGCGGAAGGTTGCAGTCAATCTGAATGTGCATTAATCGGTGGAGAAACTGCTGAAATGCCAGGACTATACAAGGAAAATGATTATGACTTGGCAGGATTTGCAGTTGGTATTGTGGACCGCGACAAAATAATCGACGGTAGTAACATCAAAGAAGGAGATGTTGCAATAGCTTTATCTTCAAGTGGAGTTCACAGCAATGGTTTTTCACTTGTAAGAGCAGCATTAGATGTAGCTAATGTAAAATTATCCGACAAATTTGAAGACACTACAGTTGGAGAAAGACTTTTGGTTCCTACTAGAATTTACGAAAAAGAAATCTCTGCTTTATTAAAAGAAGTTGAAATCAAAGGTATCGCTCACATTACAGGTGGCGGATTATACGAAAACGTGCCAAGAATGTTACCAGAAAATATAGGAATAGAATTTGACCTAAAAGAATCAGAAATAGATTCTGTATTCAAAGCTATTAAAAAATGGGGAAACGTTGAAACAAAAGAAATGTTCTCCACTTTTAACATGGGTATAGGCATGGTAATTGTAGTTGATGCAAAAGATGTGGATAAATCTCTTGAAATATTACAAAAAATAGATCCAAAAGCAAAAAAATGCGGAGTTTGCAAACAAACTGAAACAAAAGTTGCGATTAATCTAGACTAATGTAGGAATTAATCAAAATTTTCAAAAATAATTCTGGGTCAAAAAAAGTGAGGGAGAATATGTCGAAAAAATTTATTTCATTTGTTGATGAAGGTCTTTTGAATATGACTTATACTTCCAGGTTACAATCATACTTAGAAGGAAATGTCGTGGATGTAAATCCTTTCGATCTTTTTGATGTGGAGACTCCCTGGCTATCAATTCCGGATATTCCAAGAAAGATATTTTAAATGATTTTGGGTTGTACACTGATATGGTTCATTTGAAAAAATCATTGTATGGAATTGATTACATGTATATAGGAATGGATCAAAAAGGAATTGGAAGCATTTTGGGAAGTGAAACCAAGATGACTGAAAAAGGAGATTCATTGACATCGGTGTATGCGCTTGATGATTACAAAGATTTTTCCAAAATGGAAAATATAGATATAAAATCTAGCGAAACTGTTGTAAATTTTATTGAAAAAGCTAAGAAAACAAAAGAAGCAATGAGAGGAATCACCATATTTGGTGCTGTGACAGAACCTCTTACGACAGCATCAGGAGTTAGACCTGTGGAAAAACTTCTTCGTGATACTCGAAAAAACAAGTAAGATATCAAAAGACTTTTGGAAATGTGCACAGATTATACTATAGATTTTGTAAAGATTTTTACAGAAGTAGTAGGTGGATGTTTTTTCAAAATTGCTGATCCAGTTTCTTCGTTGAATGTCATCAGCAAGAAGCAATACGATGAGTTTACACAACCTTACATGAAGAAACTATCCGACAGCGTGTATGAAATCACAGGAATCAAACCTATGGTTCACATCTGTGGCAAAACTGATAAAGTGTGGGATAATTTCAAAGGTAGTAGTTTTTCAAGATTTTCTGTAGATAATATCGAAGATATTGGACAACTCAAAAACAGCCTTGGTGACGATATGATAATTGAAGGGAATATTGCGCCAATGGATGTGCTTTTGAATTTAGATCCTGAAACTGTAAGAAAAGAAGTCAAAACACTTTTGGAAAAAGCAGCGGACAGCCCAAAAGGATATATTTTGAATGCTGGATGTACAGCTTGCGATAACACACCAATTGAAAACATCGAAAGCTATGTAAGAGCTGTATGTGAATATGGAAAAGATGCTTGTATTGGCAAACTACCAAAAGGTTTATCAAACATATAATTATTAAATAACAGATTACAACCATTTATTTTTCGAAATTAAATGGTTGTTTTTGAATTAAAATTTGTACTCAAATATCGTAAAATCAAGACTTGATAATACTTTTATGGTATAATATGTGGGTATTGGAGGGATTTAGATGTTAACAGTTAACAATTTAAGTGTCATATTCCCCGATAAAAAATTATTTGAGGATGTTAACCTAATTTTTAATCCAGGTAACTGTTACGGAGTTATTGGTGCGAATGGTGCTGGGAAATCTACATTCCTCAAAATTTTATCTGGAGAAAAAGAGCCTACAAAAGGCAATGTCACGATAGATAAGAACACAAGATTATCGAAACTTAACCAAGATCACTATGCTTTTGAAGAAAACAGCGTAATGGATACAGTTTTGATGGGAAACAAAAAGCTTTACGATATCCAAAAAGAAAAAGATGCTATATACATGAAGCCAGATTTCAGCGATGAAGATGGAATGAGAGCAGCGGAATTAGAAGCAGAATTCCAAGAACTTGGAGGATATGAAGCAGAAGCGGAAAGTTCATCTTTGCTGCAGGGTTTGGGAATAACAACACAACAACATTTTATGTTGATGAAAGATTTAAAAGAATCTGACAAGGTAAAGGTGTTATTGGCACAAGCTTTGTTCGGAAATCCAGGAATATTGCTACTAGACGAACCTACAAATGGTTTGGATTTGAAAGCAATATTGTGGCTACAAGATTTTCTGATGGATTTTCCAGGAATTGTAATCATAGTATCTCACGATAGATATTTCTTAAACGAAGTATGCACTCATATGGTGGATGTCGACTACGGAAAGATTAATATGTTCGTTGGTAACTACGATTTCTGGTATGAATCAAGCCAACTTGCACTTCGAATGCAAAAAGAACAAAACAAGAAAAAAGAAGACAAAATCAAAGAACTTCAAGAATTTATCCAAAGATTTTCTGCAAATAAATCGAAGTCCAAACAAGCTACAAGTAGGAAGAAACTTCTCGATAAAATCACATTAGATGACATTAAACCATCTAGTAGACGTTATCCATTCGTTGGATTCGAGCTTTCAAGAGAAGTTGGTAATGAAATTCTAAATGTAGAAAACTTGACTGTAGAACAAAATGGCAACAAGCTTATCGATAATTTGAGCTTCAGAGTTAACAAAGGAGATAAGATCGGATTTATCGGAAACGAAATCGCCATCACGAAATTCTTCGAAATAATCAACGGTAACGATGATGATTATACAGGAGAATACAAATGGGGACAAACTATAACTCACACGTATTTTCCAAAAGATAACACTAGGTTCTTCGAAGATTGCGATTTGAATTTGATTGATTGGTTGAGACAATTCAGCGAAGAAAAATCTGAAATTCACATCAGAGGATTTTTGGGAAAGATGCTTTTTTCAGGTGATGAAGCTTTGAAGAAAGCCAACGTTCTTAGCGGGGGCGAAAAAGTCAGAATGATGTTTTCCAAAATGATGGTAACACCAGCCAACGTCTTGGTGTTCGACCAACCTACAAACCATTTGGATTTGGAAAGTATCGAAGCTGTAAATAACGGTTTGATTACATTCAAATCAAATATTTTGTTCACATCACTCGATCACCAATTTGTATCTTCTGTTGCAAATAGAATTATTGAAATATTTGATGACGGAACTTATCGTGACGTATCAATGAATTACGAAGACTATATAGAAAAATATTTAACTAATAATTAGGAGTAGAAATGAAACATCAATTAGTTATTGTAGTAGATTTTGGAGGACAATATAATCAACTAATCGCTCGCCGCGTTAGAGATTTGAACGTATACTGCGAAGTTGTTCCTTACAAAAAAGCATTGGATGTTATCAAAGAAAAACAACCAATAGGGATAATCTTTACAGGTGGACCAAACAGCGTTTACGAAGAAAATTCTCCACAAATCGACAAAGAAATTTTTGAATTAAATATTCCTATTTTGGGAATGTGCTACGGAATGCAACTTATCTCCAAAGATTTCGGGGGAGTTGTTGAAAAAGCGAAAAATCGTGAATTTGGTAAAACTAATGCCAAAATCGAAAACCAAAGCCCTATCTTAAAAGATATGAGCGACGAAAGCATCGTGTGGATGAGTCACACTGATTTCGTATCAAAAAAACCAGAAGGATTTGACATCATTCAAACAACGGATTCTTGTCCGGTTGCAGCCATTGCAAATGAAGACAAGAATATTTACGCAGTTCAATATCACCCAGAAGTTAACCATACAGTAGAAGGTAAAATACTTATCAAAAACTTCCTTTATGAAATCTGTAAAGCAGACGGAGATTGGACAATGGAAAACTTCTTGGAAGAACAAATCAAAAAAATCAGAAAAACTGTCGGCGACAAAAAAGTTTTGTTGGCATTATCAGGTGGGGTAGATAGTTCCGTATGTGCATCACTTTTATCAAAAGCTATCGGCAAAAACTTGACATGTGTATTCGTTGACCATGGATTAATGAGAAAAAATGAAGGCGACGAAGTTGAAGCCGCATTCAAAAATGACGAATTGAACTTCGTAAGAGTAGATGCAAAAGACAGATTCTTAAATAAATTAAAAGGCGTATCAGATCCAGAACAAAAGAGAAAAATCATCGGAGAAGAATTCATCAGAGTATTTGAAGATGAAGCTAAGAAAATCGGATCTGTAGATTTCCTAGCACAAGGGACAATCTATCCCGATGTAATAGAATCTGGACAAGGCGATGCATCAGTTATCAAATCTCACCACAACGTTGGAGGACTTCCTGATGTAGTTGATTTCAAAGATTTAATTGAACCACTTCGCGATTTATTCAAAGATGAAGTTAGAAGATTGGGATTAGAATTAGAAATGCCAGAATATTTGGTATATCGTCAACCATTCCCAGGACCAGGACTAGGAATCAGAGTAATGGGAGAAATCACTGAAGAAAAATTAGAAGTGTTGCGTGAAGCAGACTATATATTCAGAGACGAAGTTGCAAAAGCAGGAATCGACAAAGACATCAACCAATACTTCGCAGTAATCACTAACAATAGAACAGTAGGAGTAATGGGAGATTTTAGAACTTACGATTACACATTGGCACTAAGAGCCGTAACAACAACAGACTTCATGACAGCCGATTGGGCAAGAATCCCATACGAAGTATTAGACAAAACTTCAGTAAGAATAATAAACGAAGTCGATCATATCAATAGAATAGTGTACGATATAACAAGCAAACCACCAGCAACAATTGAATGGGAGTAATCGCAAAATTTTCTGAAATGGTTTGATTACAAGCTATATAGAGAATGAAAAATGGCTACTGGTACTCATATGGTACTGGAAGTAAAAAAGAATAAATTGAATAATAGTTCCAAGTGGTTTAACATTTGGATAAAAAATTAGACCGTAGCTTCAAACTGCGGTCTTTTTTGTGTCGAATTTAATTTTACAACTTATAGTATAGAAAAAATTAAATTGAGAAAATCATGGAATGTATAATAAAAATAGAAGAAGTTTTTACAAATTTTTTATAATAAATATTTAAATTATTTACCTGTTCTTAAATATATAATGTGTATAGTGGTATATCATGAAAATTCATGAATGTCACTATCAAAACTAAGCTAAAAAAATTTTGAAATAATACGAAAAAATGTTATAATTTATAACAGATAGGAGGATTAACTATGTTATCATATATTGAACTTAAGAATTTCAAATCTTTGACTGATGTAAAGATAGATTTAAGAGGGGAAAATAAAAAGCCAAAAAAAATGATATTTATATATGGTGAAAATGGGGCAGGTAAGACAAATTTGATATCCTCGATTTTGTTTTTAGAAAAAAGCTTATTAACACTATCTAATAATATTAAGTTACGAAAAATTTATGATAAAAATGTACCTGAACTTTTATCTGATATTGAAAATGATGAAATAAAAAAAGAAGTTTTAGATCATATTATTAAGGATTCTTTTTTTGATATGAGGAGTCTGATACAAGAGAACAAAACCATAAATTCAGAAGGTAATATGGAAGTTAAAATAGGCTTCAATATAAATGGGTTAGAGGGTTCTTACGAGTTGAAATTTGATGATGAGTCAGTTATATTTGAAGAATTAAAGTATCTAGTAAATGAGAGAGTTGGTAGACTTTTCAAAATAGATGCTAATAATATAATTATTAGTCCTTCAATGATAACAACACCTTCTTATAAAAAAGAATTAAAAGATAATATAGAAAAATATTGGGGTAAAAACAC
>NZ_JBKWZF010000018.1:11212-45435 GCF_046991905.1 Finegoldia sp.
CATTCATGAGTATTATTTTTAATGAGATTCAAATTAAAAATAATGACTTTATTAATAATTCTTTAAGCCCTAATCTTATAGATGTTTTTAACTGGATGAAGAAAATCTCATTGCAATGTAAAAATGCAAAATCAAGTATTGGAAGGATGGCAATACCTACAAAAATTTTGTCGAATCTTGAAGAGGGTACAATAACCGAAAAAAATAATAAGGAATTATTATCAATGGAAAAATTTTTGAATGAAGTTTTTACACAGTTATACTCTGATGTAAAAAAAGTTTTTTATGTTTTTACACCTATTGATAATAAATTTAGATACGAATTATATTTTTCAAAACTCGTAGATGATGATGTAAAATCAATACCTTTTAATCTTGAATCTACAGGAACTCAGCAACTGTTAGATGTCATAAAGTTTATTTTTTTAGCCATATTAGGAAATACTGTTATTATTGATGAAATGGAGAATGGAATTCATGATTTACTAATATATGAAGTTATATCATCTTTATTTGACGCCTTTAACAACATTGAAAATGTGCAATTTATTGCAACTACACATAGTACGTATTTGATGGAAATGTTACCTCAAGAGAATATTTATATATTAGTCAGCGATGCTTTGGGAAGAAAAAGTATTTTGCCAATTGATAATTTTGATTTTAGGACTCAAAAAAATAATAATATAAGATTGAAATATCTTAGAGGTGATTATTCTGGAATTCCTAATGTTGGATATTTGGATTTTAATGAGCTGGTTGATCAGTTTAGGGAAGATTTAAAATAGAGTAGGTTATAATTATGAAAAGAAAACCTACAAAATTAAATGTCATGTCAATTGTTCATGGAAAGTCTGAATTATTAATGTGTAGTTCTGTAAAATCAAACCTTAAAATAAAACATGAAATACATGCTAAAGATAGAGGAAGACATAGCATACAAGTAAATAGTGTCTTGCAAGAACTAAATTCTACAAAATTTAATATGAGTTTAAAAGATTTTTCTGAAAAATATGATATATCATACGATTCTAAGAATAAAAGGTTAGTTAATTTTAAGCTCTTCATCATTATGGATTTAGATGACTGCACTCAAGAAAAAGCTGAACAGTTTAAAAATAAGTCTATGTTTAATGGACATATATTGTATGAATATATTGTGCCTATATATAATGCCCCTAATTTAGAAAAAACTATACATGATTTAGGCATAAATATAAACAAAAAAGAAAAGGTTAAAGGTTATATTAAAATTTTTCCGACTAATAAAGGAGATTTAGATATCCATATGGCAGAAGAGTTTGCAGAAAAGTTAAATAAAAAGTGTAAAAGTTCTAATTTGGGTCTATATTTTGATTACTGCGTGTCAATAGCCAGAAAAAATTTAATTAAATAATCTTTTCGTTCAACATGCTCATAAAATAGATTTTATTTGTAGCATTTAAAATAAAATAACTCATCACATTTGGTATTAGTAATAAAAAATTTTTAATAAATATTTAAATACAAGCCATATATAGGATGCAAAATATCTACTTTTTCAAATAATATTGCAACTCAAAAAGAAAAAATAGAACAATAGTTCTAAGTGGTTTAAATTCAGATAAAAACTAGACCGTAGTTTCAAGCTGCGGTCTTTTTGCGTTAAATTTAATGATTCTTTTCTCTAGAGAAGGGTCAAATTAACGTAATTTCATTTAATTAAAATTTTTAAAGCTAAATGTATATTGCAATAGGTATTACCATAATAACTGGTGCACTTATTACAGTTTTAATTCCGCCTTCACCAACGAATTGATCTAAAGATGGATCAGAAAAAAATTCTTGAAATTCTTTCATTTTATCTAATTGGAGCTTAGAAAAAACTGTATTTCTAAGTAGGCTTATCTCCCCGTCATCCATACAAACTTTAATAACTTTTCCTAATATTTTATAGTTTCCATCGGTAACTTCACTCATATTATTATTTAAAAAGTAATTTTCATCTGTTGGAAGGATTATATTAATTTTATCTGCTTCACAAATTATATCTTTTTTTCCATCTGCTTGAAGCCCTTTAATTAAACCATCTATTTGGGAGTTTAGCCTCTTATCTGTCAACACATTTTCTTTTCTGTTTTTATTATTTTTAGGATTGTTATCAGTAAATAAGTTTGCTAAAGTTATAATTTCTTTGAATCCAGATAACATATCAATAACTGGATTGTTTTTCAGAGTTCCTTGAACTTCAACAAAATCTCCAATATTTAAGTTATTAATGTCACGATTAATAAACTTTGCATTCTCCAATTGTTCTTTTAGTTGCTGGAACAAAGAAACTGGAGTGTGGGTTCTTTCTTCAATAATAGTTTCACCATCATTTGACGTACCTTTATGATTTCCACGAACTCCTATATTCAAAAACGCAAATAGATTGTTAGTGCCTATATTTGATTCTATATCATTTACTTGATTTTTATTTTTTGAAGTTTGAACATTTTTAACATCTGCAAAGCCATCCTCAATTGTAGCTAACATATCAAAAACTATTTTAGTATTAAGATAGATTGGTATTGTAAGCTTATTCTTTTCTATTTTATTCACTACTTTAAATCACCTTTCCTATAAATTGTATGGTTTTCATGTTATTTATCTTATATTCTAGATTTATTATTTTTATTTTAAAAATCTTGATTTTTTAGGGTAAGATAACTTCCAATCTTCAAATTCCTCGTCTGTTATTTCATCATTGTAATGCTTTTTTCTCATTTCATTCCATTCTATAAGAAAATTATTGAAGTCTACATCATTTGATAAAAGTCCTGTGACTTCTCCATCTCCCGCTAATGGTCTAAACTTCATGTCTTTTTCATAATCAAAAATTATATGCATTATTTCAAAAATAGAATTAGGTTCATGATTAATTAATGCTGATATATCACAATCAAGTGCTTCAGATATTTTTTGTAATTGTTCTTTACTCGGGGATCTATTTCCAAGCTCGTAATTTCTTATAGCAGCATCTGTCAAACCAGACTTAATGGCAAGTTCTTTTTGAGTTAAGTTTCGCATAAGTCTTAACTTTTTTAATTTTTCTCCAGAAATCAAACTTACTCCTCCTTATTTCACAATAACTATAAATATTTTATCACAAAACGAACAAAAGCTCAACAAAACTGTTCTGTTACAAATATCTGCAAACAACTGAATATTTTAGGAAAAAATAAATAGAAAAAACTTGACAGAACAAATATGAACTGTTATTATATATACATACCGTTCGATATTGAACGGATAATGTAAGATATAAAAATTAATGCTCGCCCTTTTGTGGATGTAGAACCTTACAAACTATAAAAGGAGGACATTATGAAAGGTATTTTTATGAATGCAAAAGATGTACAAGAATTTCTTGATGTAAGTAGGACAACAGCATATCAGATAATAAACGATATGAATCAAGATCTACTTAAATTAGGTTATCGTGTGCAAAGAGGAAAGGTAAATAGAGAATACTTTATGGAAAAGTATTGCTATAAACCAACAAATGCAAAGGAGGTTTAAAGTGCCAGCATTTAGATATGAAAGCGGGAACAAGACTTGGTTTTGTAAATTTAATTACACCAACTGGAAAGGAGAAAAATTAACTAAGAAAAAACGTGGATTTTTAACAAAAAAAGAAGCTATAAAATGGGAATAAGAATTCTTAAATCAACATTCTGAATCAATTGAGATGAGCTTTAGGGAGTTTTTTGAACTTTATAAGAGGGATAGAAAACCAAGAATAAGAGAAAATACTTGGAGGACAAAAGAAGCAATTGCAAATCAAAAAATACTGCCATATATTGGTGATTTAATGCTTAATGAGATTAATAATGTAACCATCATTCAATGGCAAAATGAGCTTATGAAGATTAAGGATAAGAATGGGAAAAAGTACTCTCCTACTTATTTGAGAACTATTCATGCCCAGTTATCCAGTATCTTAAATCATGCTTGTAGGTACTACAATTTAAAAACTAATGTTGCTCGTGATGTTGGATCTATGGGAGAAAAAGAAGCTGATGAAATGCTATTTTGGACTCAAGATGAATATGAAAGATTTATAGAAGCTATTAAAGATAAACCTGAATCATTCTATGCTTTTGAACTTTTATATTGGTGTGGTCTTAGAATGGGAGAATTATTAGCCTTAACAAAAGAGAAATTTGATTTTGAAAGGCATACATTAAAAATTGATGAATCTTTACAAAGAATTGATGGGAAAAATGTAATAACTGCTCCTAAGACTAAAAAAAGCATAAGGACAATAGTTATGCCTGAATTTCTAACTGAAGAGATTAAAGAGTATATAGATAGTTTTTATAAGTTAAAACCAAAAGACTTAATATTTAATTTCTCCAAGAGTTACCTACACCATGAAATGGATAGGGGATCTAAGAAATCTCAAGTAAAGAGAATTAGAATACATGATTTAAGGCATTCTCACGTTTCTCTCTTAATTGAACTTGGATTTTCTGCAACTGCAATAGCTGATAGGGTGGGATATGAATCGATTGATATCACCTATAGGTATGCTCATCTTTTCCCTAGCAAACAAAAAGAAATGGCTATGTCTTTAACGCAAGTAAGAAATAATAAGGCAAATGATTGGAAAGATTTATTAGAAGAGGACGAGAAAGATGTTTAGAAGACATTCATTAGATGAAATTTCTAAAAAAATGAGAAATAAAGACAAAAATAGAAAAAGAAATCGCATTTTAAATTTCAGAGTCTCTGAGGAAGAATATGATCTAATAAACAAAAAGATTTCAATAAGTGGACTTAAAAAACAAGATTATTTTCTACAAATGTTATTAAATCATGAAGTTAAGTTAGTAAGTGATTACAGACTTTCTGATAATATAGCCAAGGAAATATTTCGATTAGCAAAAGTTATTAAAAAGTTCGGCAAACTTAATGACGATGAAGCTGATATTTTAATTTATATTTTAGAAATATATGAAGAAATCAAAAAAGAAAAAAGCCCCTACTACAAAGAGTAAAGGCATACACTCCTGTGAGAAGTGTTCTCTAGACAAGTTCATTTTACCACAGGAGTCTTATTTATACCAGATAGGAGGATAAAATGAAAAACACATATAAAACAATAAAGAGATTAGATGGTTGTAAAAAGAAGAGGAGTAAGGCTTATGACAGATATTAAATTAAAATTCCCAGAAATAGATCAGACTTACGCCTTTTTAGACTTACAAACTACGGATAAAGGGACAGTTAGACAAATTACTGGAAATATTGTAACAGCTATTTTAAATCCTAAATATTGTCAAAATCAAAAAATCATTGATGGACAAATATTCTTTGATAAATTTACAAATGAAATAAAATTCCAGGGGAAAATTATTGGAGAAAGAAATATAAAGGAAAATCAAATACGACTTTGGGATGATTCTTTAAATAATAGACTAGGCTTAGAGATAGAAAAACACTTTGGAATTAATTATAATGCCAATAAAATGTGGGAAGCTATTCGTTTTGTAGCTCACCAATATGAAGTGAGTCCGCCAAAGCAATATCTTCAAAATTTAAAATGGAATGGAGATAAAAATGCAATTAGAAAACTATTACCAAGGTATTTAGGAGCAGATGATACAGAGCTTAATAATTGGATAATGGAACATATGATATTGGGCATGATAAAAAGAATTTTTAATCCAGGAGCTAAGTTTGATGAGATGATTGTTTTAGTTGTTGGGCAAGGTATAGGAAAATCGACTTTTGCAAGATACTTGTCCATAACAGACGATTGGTTTTGCACAATAGAAAACATTCAAGGTAAGGATGCCGTCATGAACCTTATGGGTAAAACTGTCGTTGAAATCGAAGAATTCGTTGCTTTAAGAAATGCAAAATCGGCTAATGAAGCTAAATCTTTTTTATCAAAATTAAGCGATAGGATAAGAATACCCTACGAAAAATATGCAACAGACGTGCCTAGGACTTGTATCTTTATAGGTACATTAAACGAAAGAACTTTTCTTAATGATCATACTGGAGAAAGAAGATATTTACCTGTTGAATGTAACTCGAATAAAAGAGTAAGGACAATATATCCAGATAAAAATAATAAGGAAAAACTCTCGGATAAAGAATATATATCTAGTATAAGAGAAGATTTTAATCAGGCTCTAGCATTGGGATATGAAATCTTTAAAAACAAAACTCACGCATGGACTATACCAAAAAATCTTTTAAAAGACTTGTATAAGGAACAAGAAAAATTCAAATATCTTAACCCAGATGTGGAAGACATTAGGTATTTCCTAGAAGAATATAAGCCAAAAAGTTCAGATCCAAATATAACTTGTTTCAAAGAACTAACCATGCAAGGTTACCAAATAAAATCAAAATCTTTTTCAGAGATTATGGATAATTATTTCCAAGAATGGATTCCAGTTAGGTCATCAAAGACTAAGAGAATATCACCAAGTGGAGTCTCAATTCCTGTAAAACTATATTATGAAAAGAAAATAGAAAACAAAAATGACTTTATAGAAGTTGATAAGAATTTGTTGCCTGAAGAATGGAAAAAAGAAAATCAATTAGAAATAGATACTGCAAATCAAGTAAAGATACAAATGTAACTTTGTAACCTGTAACCAATCGTTATAAATCTTCTTAAATTAGGATTACATAAATTAATGGCTTGATAATAAGGGGTTGTCACAGACTCTTAAAACAAGCTCGCCTAATTTTGGAAGTTTTTATTTTATAAGTTACAGTTACACTTATTAATTCCTATTTGAAAAATTATGGAAAATAAAATTAATGACTTGTTATTAATAGCAAGCACAGTAATTGAGTACCCACTTACGAAAAAATCAAAAAATCAACAGCTTATAAGGCTATCTAATTTTACGATTTTACCTTGTTAGGGAGAACCCTAAGACCCCAAAAGATACGAGCAAAGGAGAAATATATGGATAATAGAACAAGAAAAAATCAACTTAAAATATATTTAACAGACGAAGAAAAAGAAATCTTTGAAAAGAAAATGAAACTTGCTAATTGCAAAACTATGTCCCACTTTCTTAGGAAATGCGTATTAGAAAAAGAAATTTATATTGTAGACCTAGAACCATTTAGAGATCTTCAATGGTTACTTTCAAATGTAACAAATAACATAAACCAGATCGCAAAAGCTACTAATACAACTGGTGTTATTTACAAGAAAGATATAGATTATATGAGAGAAAAAATAGAAAAATTGGCAACAGAAATATGGGATATACATTCCTTGTTATTAAGTAAATAATTTTAGAGCTAGTTCGAGATAAGAGAATAAAAGCCTATTAAAAGAATTGTTTTAATGGTATAATTATGACAATATAGATAAATATAGGGAGTTGTTTCGAATATCTCATGCTCAAATTTAGTTATAAAAAATTGTTTAAAAAACTTATAGACTTAGAAATGAAAAGTACTGACCTTATGGATAAATCACAAATAAGCAAAAGTACATTTTACAAAATAAAAAATGGGCAAAATGTTACCACGGATGTGCTTTTAAGAATATGTAATACATTGGATTGTGATATTTCGGATATAATGGAATGTGTAGAGTTCGAAGCAAATGAGATAAAAAGATAAAATTGATTAATGTATTTTCTGAAGTAAGTGAGCTTCATTTAGAATTTAAAAAGGCTCCTATTAGGTTGTCATAGTCAATAAATTCAATAGGATTATTTGGGAAATATATAAAAAAATAATAAATCAAACTTGGTAAAAGGTGATATATGGAATACCATAGGGTGAATTTTGCTTAATGTGGTTAGATAATTGGACGATCATCTTGTCAATTATAGAGTGACTCTAGTTAATCTCATACTAGAATTGTAAGGCTAGGAGTAAAATCTATGAGAAACAATAATTTAATTAATGCATTTATATAAGTTAATAATTTAGTTTTATTATAAACAATTCAGAACTTAAAGTATGATGAAGCTTAAATTTATATATAAAAAAATAGGTTTTGGTTCATATTTTTTATGCCACAGATTATAAAAGATGGAAGAGTCTTATATTTTTATTTTTAAAGCATTGTTAAGCATAAGGAGGGTTTATGGAATTTTTACAAAATGTATTTGGAATTATTATTCCAGCTATAGGTTATATTATTGGGATATTTTCTTTCTTTTATTATAATAAATTAAGGTTTTTTATATTCATTAATAGAATTTTTAAAAGGAAAAAAGATGTTAATTTCAACATTGTTTTTGATTTTGATGGACAATTTGACAATATAAAAGAAATAAAAGAATATTTCAAAAAAGAAACATCTCATGAATTTAAAAATATTAGTTCATCTAAAAGAAAAGAAGTCTATCAGTTGGATAATTTAATTGTTAAAATTGAAAAATCGGAATTTCCATATGAAGAATTTGTAAACACTATTTTTATAAAGAATTCCAATTCAACATATAAAATGGCATGCAAAAATGTAAAAACAATACAATTGATTATTAAAAATATATTGGATAATAATGGTATTAAAAATAAAAGATATTGTTTTTCTTCAAATTTTAACAAAAGTAATCCTTTCATAAATAAATCAATTACTAAAGTAGGGATTAATAAAATAAAGCATTTTTATATGATTTTATCTACTTCAGTATTCACTTCTGAATTAGATAATGAGGAAGATATTCAAATTAATATGAATCAAGCAAGTTATGTAACTGATGATTTTAATGATTTGAGAGATGTTGCCAATATTATTTTAGCTATGTAATTTTAAGGAGGTATTAATATGCAATCATTAACAATATTTGAGCCGGTGGTAGAAAAAGAATATAAAGATGAAGACTTAAAAAATATTAAAACATCAAGAAAAGAAACTATTAATGACAAAGAAGAAAGTTTGGAATTTCAACTATTTTTCAACGAAAAGATACAAGATTATATAAGGTGCCATATAAGAATGGAAGAACCCTTTGCTATTGAAGGTAGAATAGGAGAACAAGAAATATCTGAGGTAATTATAACCTCAACTTATGAGGCATTTCTTAACTTTAAAAACGGTATATTTTTGGTACTAGCAAATAAAAAAAGTGCAGAAATAATAAACAACCAATTTAATAACTACTATGGAACTAGTTCTGAAAAACATATAATAGATTTACAAGATATTATAAGTGAGTCAACAAATGTAAAAAGAACACAATTTAGAAGACTAACGATAGAAACTATTAATGGTAGTAGTTTATCAGGAAATAATGTCACTGATACTGAATTATATCGTACTATGTTAGATGCGGGTGAACTTAGTGCAATTGCAGTAACATATCCATACGATGGAGATGATGTTAGTTTTAGTATTTCTGACTCTGGTTCAATAGTCATTTTTAGCACGATGACTAACGAAGAAATTTTAAACTTTATAAAACAGCTGATTGAAGATATGAAAGATAAATAATATGAATTTTAAAACAAATTATAAAGTCGGTACTGGTACTGGGACTGGGACGGGACTAAAAATTTGAAAACGTCCTATAATTAGATGGATTTAGTGGTACTACAAAAAATAGAATCTTGTATTTTGAATGGTTTGGGATATATCGGACGTTTGGAAAAGAAGAATGGGAATAAATTTGCGGTAAAAATGGCGAACTAGGCTTGTTTCGAAAGCACCTCATTGCGGCGTACTTGTTGTACGCCTTATTACGGCACTTCCTGTACTTCGCCCATTTCATCCATTTTTCCTAGAAAATTATTTTGAATCAAAGGATAAGCTATATAAGCTTGTCCTTTTTTAATAGCAAAGTAAATAAAAAATGGAATAAATGCGATTTATAAAACAACATGGTCATATATGATATAGTAAATCAATATAACATTTGTTTTTAATTGATATCACGATATATTTTACTTCAGGTTGAAAATCATGGGTTTTTTGTAATGTTAACTTTAGTTTCTTGTGGCAACGCATGAATTAATGTATCATTGTTGCATAGAAAGAAGGGATAAAAATGTTGAATGAAAATATTAAATCACTTAGAAAACAAAATGGATTATCACAAGAACAATTAGCAAATAAAATGCACGTTGTTAGACAGACAGTTTCAAAATGGGAGAGAGGTTTGTCGGTTCCTGATTCTGATTCTTTAATTAAGTTATCGGAAATTTTACACACATCGGTCAGTATACTATTAGGTGAAAATGTAGAAGAAACACAACAAACAGAATTAGATAAAATATCTGAGAAACTCGAAGAAATTAATCTTAAATTTTATGAAAACAAACAAAAGAAGATTACGATTTATAGAAATATTTTTATCGCAATCGATGTTCTAATTGTAGTAGTGTTTTTTGTGTTATTTTTTATGAAAAGTAGCTATTTACAATGGGACATGAAAGATTCAAACACAATGGTAATGAAATTCATATTGCAGAGTTTCGAATGGGGATTTGTGAGAGTTGCACCATTAATTTTTGTGATAGGTACAATTTGTGCCTATATTTTTAATAAGAAATTAAAAACAATGTTAGCATGATATAATAAAATATTTTTTGAACAAGAATAGGCCGAGTAGAAATACTTGGCTTTTTCTTATTTCATTTTAAAAATTTATATTTTAAAAATGGATAACTTTTCTTCGAAAGGGGGTATATATACTACTATGAAAGGGGGAATTATAAATGAATTATGAAAAATTATTTTCTTTGATTGATTCAAAGAAAGATGAAATGTTCAATGATAGAAGATGGCTTCATCAACATCCAGAGTTATCTTATGAAGAAAAGGAAACTAGTGAATATATTTACAAACACTACGAAAACAACAAAGATGTTAAGGTTGAAAAAAATGTTGGTGGATATGGAATAAAGGTTACGATTGATTCTGGAAAGCCAGGAAAGACTGTAGCTTTGAGGGCTGATTTTGATGCACTTCCAATCACAGAAGATACTGGCATTGATTATGCATCAGAAAACAAGGGAGTAATGCATGCTTGTGGTCACGATGCACACACTGCATATATGATGACTTTGGCAGATTGTTTGGTTGAAATGAAGGATGATTTTTCAGGTAAAATCGTAATTATCCATCAACCAGCTGAAGAAATGCCACCAGGAGGATCAAGTTTTATGATCAAGGACGGAGTTTTGGATGGCGTTGATAATATTTTCGGTTGTCACGTTATGAGTCAATTGGATTTTGGTAAAGTTTATTACCACAAGGGTCCTACACAACAAGCTCGTGCGAAATTCGTTTCTACTGTAAAGGGAACTGGTGGACATGGCGCTGCACCTCACGAAGCAAATGATGCTATCGTTATCGCTAGTAATTTGGTTATGAGTTTGCAAACTATAGTTTCCAGAAGATTAAACCCAATGACTCCAGGTGTTGTGACTATTGGTTCATTCGATGGTAAGGGTCAATTTAATATAATCAAAGACTCAGTAACTCTTGAAGGAGACGTTAGATGCATGTCTGATGATGCAAGAGTACTTATAGAACAAGAAGTTAGAAATATTTGCGAAGGATTGGCCAAGGCATATAGTTGTGAAATCGAATTGGATTATAAAAATGATTATCCAGTGTTGATGAATGACGATGAGATGACACAACTTGTAGTTGATGCTGTAAAAGAGGCAAATATTCCTGAAGTTGTTGGCGTTGAAGATTGCGGTCCACAAGCACAATCAGAAGACTTCTCGTATTATTCACAAGTAATTCCGGCAAGTTTCTTCTATATTGGTGCAAAGCCAGATGGCAAAGCATATCCACATCACCATCCAAAATTCACAATAAATGAAGATTCTATGATCATTGCAGCAAAAGCCATGGGTGCAGTTGCATTGAAATATTTAAACGAAAAATAATAGGGGGATTTTAAAATGAAAATAATTAAAAAAATCCCTGGTGGAACATTATTAGTGCCGATGATGATATCGGCATTAATCCATACATTTTTCCCAGATTTATTCAAAATCGGCGGAGTAACTGAATCGTTTTTCGGCCCATCAAGTCTGGGGTTCATATTGGGAGCGACGATATTTATATCTGGTTGTACAGTAAAATTAAGCAGTATCAAAAGTGTAATCAAAATCTACGGACTATTAATTTTAGTAAGAACAGCAGTAGCCGCATTATTCACAATATTGTTCTTCAAATTTTTCGGAATGAAAGGAATCTTGGGAATAAGTTTGATAGGATTTATCTGTACAATTACATCGCTAAATCCTTCATTGTTCTTAGCGATTATGGAAGATTGTGGAGATGAAGTTGACATGTCAGCATTCGGATTCATTTCGCTTTTTGCAACACCGGCAATAGCTATGCTTATTTTTGGAATTTCCCAACCGACAAATGTCGATTACATGTCAATAGTTTCATTGGTAATTCCATTGGTTTTGGGAGTTGCAATAGGAAATATCGACAAAGATTTGGGCAAATTCATCTCAACAGGAATGCCTTTCATGATATTTGCTCTAGGTTGGTCTGTTGGTAATAGCATCGATTTATTTGAAGCAGTCAAAGCAGGATTCTCGGGAGTAATAATGGCAGTAATTTATTACATCTTGATATTCTTACCAATGCTATTTGTAGAAAGAAAAGTATTGAAGAGAGACGGGGTATCTGCAGGTGGATTGTCCACAATTGCAGGATTATCCGCAAGTATTCCAATGATAATGGCAGCAAATGATCCTTCACTAACAGTTTATGCACCAAGAGCAGCAGCCATAGTAACATTCGGCGTAATAATTTCATCGTTCGTTTCACCATTCTTGTGTAACAAATTGTACACTGGAGAAAAACAAAAAGAAGAGAATAAATAACACAAAAGCCAACGCATTTTTAAAAATGTGTTGGTTTTTTATTGCAAGAAAATAAAGATTAAACACAATATAGTCAATTAATTATATGTTATAATTAAAATGAAAAATTACGTAAATTTTATAAAGCATAATAAAAAATTAACATAAATAGGAGAGATGAAAATGTCAGTAGTATCAAATGAGAATAACGAATCAGCACAAAGAGCGGAGCTTCACAGAAAAATTTGGGCGATTGCAGATGATGTCAGAGGTGCTGTTGACGGATGGGACTTCAAACAATACATATTGGGAATTTTATTCTACAGATTTATCTCAGAAAACATCACAGAATTTTTCAACAAAGTTGAACACGAAGCTGGAGATGAATCATTCGATTATGCAGAAATAACAGATGAAGAAGCAGAAACAGATTTCAGACCGGATACTGTAGAAGAAAAAGGATTTTTCATATTACAAAGTCAATTATTCAAAAACGTCGTAAAAACAGCACGCACTAACGAAAATTTGAACACAGACTTGGCAAATATTTTCAAATCAATCGAATCAAGTGCGATAGGATATCCATCAGAAGATGACATCAAAGGATTATTCGAAGACGTTGATACAACAAGAAACAAACTAGGAGCAACGGTAGCTGAGAAGAACAAAAGATTATGTGACATACTAACTGGAATTGACAAAATTAATTTCGGCAAATTTGAAAACAACGACATCGACGCATTCGGAGATGCATACGAATATTTGACATCCAACTATGCAAGTAATGCAGGAAAATCTGGTGGAGAATTCTTCACTCCCCAAACAGTGTCAAAGTTTTTGGCAAAGCTTGTAATGGACGGCAAAACAAGCATTAAAAAGGTATATGATCCGAGATGTGGGGAACGTGTCATAATAGTGATGAGTGCAGTTTGTGTTAATAAATCAACGGTTTCAGGAACTTTAACTAAATATATTTCGTGCATTGCTTAGAGTAATTAGGGTCTAATTGCTGTGAGCAGTGCATGAGAGGTAAGGACATTAGCTCTTAAATAGTTGATAATTATCTAATATAATCATATTTAAGGTAATAGTTAGTTACGCATCAGTATAATTATGTTCAAGTTGAATATCTTAGTAGAGCAAAGGGTAAAATTTAATTAGATGAATAGTAAGTAAATTATATGGAGTAACTTACTTTTTTAGGAGGAAGTGACAATTTGAAATACAAGCAAGTATTTAACTCTGGAGTTTCTTTTCAACAATTTTACGATACTGCTCAGGATAGATATAAGAATTATGCTAATAATGCGATAAGAAATTATTTAAATTTAGAGAGATATTTAGAAAAGGTTAGTAGTATAACAAGCAAATTTAATATACTTCCGATTGGAGAAAACTGGTGTATTGATTCTATAATTAATATTCCTGTAGTTCATTGGTTAGAAAAAAATAATGAAAATATAAAACTTAAAGTAATAGATACAGATAGTTACAGTAAGTTTATGCCTAATGAAAAAGTTATTACACCAACATTTATTATTATGAATCAAGAATATCAGGAGATAGGGAAATGGGTTCAATATCCTAAAAGAATAATAGATGTGGTTGAATCTAAGGACCAAGTTCGAGTTATAGCAGAGAAAAGGAGATACCGACAGGGAGAATATATTGTAGATACATTGAAAGAGGTATTAGATATCCTGATTAACTATAGAAATAATATTTATTTAGACAGGAGGAAATAAAGTGAGTCAAGAAAATAAGATAAATCAATCTTGCTGAGGTTCAATACAAAAAACCACTGGTACAGTGGAAGAAAAAGAAAATTGCCCCAAATGTTATGAAATAGGAGAAAAGGTTAAGAATATAACTGTAAAGCATATGGTATCAGAAAACCTTAGGGGAAAGGTTGTAGATGAAGAAACTTACTATTTATGTATGAATGAAGATTGTGATGTCGTGTATTATAACATAAACAATGAAAGAGTTTTTTATAAGGAAGAGGTAAAAGTTCCTATATGGTTTAAAAAGAATGCAAATCCCAAATATATATGCTATTGCAACCATGTTACAGAGCAACAAATTATAAATGCTGTTTTAGATGATGGTGCAAAGAATATTAAAGATATTATTAGACTTACAGGGGCAATGAAAAATGGAAAGTGCGAAATTAACAATCCTTTGGGAAAATGCTGTAGTCCTCTTATTCAAGAAACCATCAATAAAGCATTAAATAGCAAAGAATAGTTTGCGACACATAATTTATAAAGTACGTCACAACAGTAATAAAATTAAAAATAATAAAAAACTATAGAATTAAAACTTTTGGAAATATTGTGTGTTTCAGAGATTTGGAAAAGGCTACTGAAGATGCTAAAAAAACTTTTGGCGATGAAAACAGTGTAAATATTATTCTTGAAAAAAGCTACGAAGAATATATGGAAGGTTTTACAGATGAGGAAACTGGCAAAGTAATCAGAGGATACAAGGATATTTGTAATGAAATTGTTGCAAAATTCCCGGATCCAACTGAGATTTTCTTGGAAGTTGACAAGAAAGAATTCGTGCAGCTTTTTGGTGAATTGTTGAAATCGGAAAATATTTTGAAAAACTTTGATGAGTTTGAAAATTTCGACAAAATTATTTCCGACAGATTAATGCAAGATATGAAGAGCGTGTATGTCGATATTAGAGAAAATATCGTGAATTCAAGACGTTCAGGAGATTCTGAAGAACAACAGGTTGATTTCTCTGATGTAGAATTTCAAATTGATTTGTTGAAGACTGATGAGATTAATTTGGATTATATTTTGGCTTTGATTTTGGAAAAATCCAAGGAACATGAGGATGTTGAAAACTTGAAGGCAGAAGTTCGTAGAGTTATAAGATCCAGTTTGGGAACGAGAGCTAAGGAAGATTTGGCGATGGATTTTATCAACAAGACAAGATTATCAGAATTGAAAGATAATGATGATATATTGGAAACTTTCTATTCATTCGCAAGAAAAGAAAAAGAAAAGAAGGTTGAATCTCTTATTGAAGATGAAAAATTGAAAGAAGGAGCATATCATTTTATCAACAAATCAATAGCGAAAGGTTTTGTTGATTACGCTGGTACTGGATTGGATAAAATTTTGCCACCAACATCTCGTAGACAAGGTGCAAGGGAAAAGAAAAAACAAATTGTTCTCGAAAAAATAGAAAAAATCGTAGAAGTTTTTGTGGGAATATAATTTAATTGGGGAAGCTTTAATAGCTTTCCTTTTTAATTTCAAAAACTTAGATATGTTGTAGGATTTTGTTGTTGAAGTGAAAGGTCAAAGATGGTATAATTTAAGAAAGATAAATTTTTTTATTCAATTAGTCAGAGAAAGTCAAAAGAGGTGATAGTATGGCAGGGCTTAGTAACAGCATTGAAGCTTTTTTGAAGGAGTTGTTGAGTAACACTGACGATGATTTCATTGAAATAGGCAGAAATGATCTTGCCAATCAATTTAATTGCGCTCCATCGCAAATTAATTACGTTCTGACTACTAGATTTACTCCTTACAAGGGTTATTATATTGAAAGTAGACGCGGTGGAAGTGGATATGTTAAAATAATAAAATTAACAATTAAAGACAGTAATCCGATTAAGGAGATTGTCGAAAATGTTATTGGAGATAGAATTACAAAGGATAAGTCGAACAATATTATTAATATGCTTTTGGATGAGGATTTGATAACTGAAAGGGAAGCTTTGGTTATGGTTCACGCTTTGGAGGATAATACTTTGTCGAAGGTGGATTTTAATGATAGGAATATTCTGAGGGCTGATTTGTTGAAGAATATGTTGTTGGCTTTTATGAGATAGAGGTGATTATATGAATTGCGATAATTGTGGCAAACCAGCTTTTATTCAAGTGAAGATCGTGGGACCTTTTGGTGCTCGTGATGTGAATTTGTGTCATGATTGCTATGAAGAATATATGAATAATTTGAAGAATGAGATTATTTCGAATTCAGATTTCAAGTTTGATTCTGATGAACAATTGAATGATAATAAGGAGCTTTTTGAAGAAATCGCAAAACAAATTTCTGATGTGGTGGAACATTTGCCATTTGAAAAGGTACAACAATCTTCAAACGAACAAAAAGACGATAAAAGTGTGTGTCCAGTGTGCAATATGCCGTTTGATGAATTGAAGAATTATTCGTCGATTGGTTGCAAATATTGTTACGATCATTTCAGGGATTTCATCATGGATAAGAGAAATTCGAAAAGTTATCCGAAATATTACAAGGGCAAATTCCCTAAGAATTTTGAAAAGGCAAAGGAAATTTTGGAGAAGTTGGATAGTTTATCAGATGAGCTTTTCATAGCAATGGATAAAGAGGAGTTTGAAAAGTGTCACGATATTCAGATTAAGATTGACGATTTGGAATTGAAATTACAAGAGTATAGGGAAAAATGTTATGAATAATTCAAGTGTTGTAATGAAATCTGATGTGGCGTTGAGAAGGAATTTGTCGGACTATAATTTTATGTTGGTTATAGATACGGATTCTTGTGACGATATGAAATCAGATATTAAAAAAGAATTGAATAATTTGGGATATTTGAAGGAGTCTAGCGTTTATTCTTTTAAGGATACTAAAAGTACGAACAGAGATTATCTGAGAAAACAAGGATACATTTCCAGTGCTTATTATGAGGATGTATCTCCTGAAGTTATCATAAATAGCGATAAAAAATGCGTGTTTACTTTGGCAGATAATGACCACATTTGCATTACTGCTTACGATTTTGGGAAAAATTTGAGAGATATTTACGAAAAATGTCTGAATATTGAAGAAAAATTGAATGATAAATTGAACTTTGCTTTTGATATTGATTTTGGATATTTGTCAGATGATTTCTACGATTCGGGATGTATGATGGATGTGAGCGTGTGTATGAACTTGAAGGCTTTGGAGTATTTCAACAAGATTGACGATATTCAAGATATTGCAAGATACAGAGGATATATGTTTGACAGAGCTTTCAGTTCTAATTCGAAAAATTCGATTTATTATATTTCCACTCACGGGCATTTGACAGATCCAGAATATATTATTAATGATATGACGCTTTTGATTGATTCGATTTCTAGAAAGGAAATTGAAAACAGACGCATTTTATTCGAAAATAATCCTGAGTTTAAGGATGACCTTTTGAGAAGTGTGTCGATGCTAAAATATTCAAGAGTTTTGGATGAAATTGAAGGAATGAACAGGATTGGAGATTTACTGATAGCTATCGATTTTGGTATAGTCGATGGTTTCAATGTAGATGATATTCTGGACTTGTACGATAAGACAAATAAGTTGAGGCTTGAAAAATTTCGCGAAAACAATAAATTGAATCAAAACATTGGAGTTTTGAGAAGCGAAATCATCAAGGATACTTTGGAAAGACAGGTGAAAAATTGAGAAAATCAGATATTTATAATTTAAGAACTGAGGCTGTGTATGAGGCAATTAGTTTGAAGCACGCGGATCTTGGAGTGGAGCATGTGCTACTTGCTATGTTCAAGTTTGATTTCAAGGCGTCTCAATATTTGAAAAAACACGGTGGAAATTACGAAAAAATTAGAAATTTAATTATAGATGAGTTGGGTTATGGAGACAGCAAGGAAACTAATCAAAGAATTAGCCCGAAACTTGAAGAAATAATCACTCAAGCTGTGGGATTGTCCAACACTTACGGAGAAAGGGCGATTACTCCAGAACACATTATGGCAGCGCTTTGCATGGATAGTTCTAACTACGCTAATCATTTGATGAAAAAAACAGGCGTGGATACTATGAAATTGACAGCGGAACTTCGAAAATATTTCTTTATGAAGATGAAGAGAGAACAGGGAGATGTCAACGACTCGTCAGCTAATTCTTCTAAGCCAAGTGAAATTGAAAAGTACACTAAGAATTTGAACGAATTGGCGAAAGAAGGAAAGATCGATCCATGTATCGGTCGTGAGGAAGAAATCGAAAGGATTATTCAAGTTCTTCTTAGACGTAAGAAAAATAACCCTGTGTTGATTGGAAATCCTGGTGTCGGAAAGACTGCTATTGTGGAAGGCTTGGCTGTAAAGATTGTCAACGGCGATGTTAATGATATTTTCAAGGACAAGGAGATTTTGTCATTGGATTTGGCAGCGTTGTTGGCTGGAACAAAATACAGAGGAGATTTTGAAGAAAGAATCAAAAAAGTTATCGATACTTTGTCAAATTCTGAAAACAAAATTTTATTTATAGATGAACTTCATTCGTTGATGGGCGCAGGTGGTGCAGAGGGCGCATTGGATGCATCAAATATTTTGAAACCATCATTGGCGAGAGGCGAGTTGCAAATAATCGGAGCTACAACTATCAATGAATACAGAAAAACTATCGAAAAGGACCAAGCTTTTGAGAGAAGACTTCAAACTATCATGGTAGATGAGCCTTCTGTTTCGGATTCTATACAAGTTATTGAAGGATTGAAGGACAAATACGAATCACACCATCACGTTCTAATTAGTGACGAAGCAATCAAAGCGAGTGTTGAATTATCGCACAGATATTTGAACGACAGATATTTGCCAGACAAGGCGATAGATTTGATAGATGAAGCTCAATCGATGGTTAGAGTGAAAAACTTCACTGGTGGCAAAAATTATGCGAAAATTCTAGAAGAATTAGAAGCAGAGAAACAAGAAGCTATTCAAAATTCTGACTTTTTACTTGCAGCAGAAAAAAGAGATGCCATCAAGGAAGTAGAAGCAGAAATGGAAGAAGAAGACCAAGACGAAAACAAATTGGAAATTGGATTCGATGAAATAGCGAATATCGTGTCACATTGGGCAAAAGTTCCAGTGTCTAAGCTAACAGAATCAGAATCACAAAAATATTTGTTCTTGGCTGATAATTTGAAAAAAGTTGTCATCGGACAAGACAAGGCCATTGATTCTATTTCTAATGCAATTAAAAGAGCACGTGTCGGACTCAAAAATCCTAACAAGCCAATTGGATCATTTGTGTTTGTCGGACCAACTGGTGTTGGTAAAACATACTTGGCAAAGAAACTTGCTAAGGAATTGTTCAATGATGAAAATGCGATGATTAGAATTGACATGACAGAATATATGGAAAAACACTCCGTATCAAAATTGATAGGATCTCCTCCAGGATATGTTGGTCACGATGATGGTGGACAATTAACTGATATGGTGCGTACGAAACCATACTCTGTAATTTTGTTTGATGAAATCGAAAAGGCTCATCCAGATGTTTTCAACACGCTTTTGCAAGTTTTGGACGACGGTAGACTTACAGATTCCAAAGGACGCGTGGTAAATTTCAAAGATACTGTAATCATAATGACATCAAACATTGGCGCAACTGAACTTGAAAGCAAAAATGTAATTGGGTTTAATACAACAGAAGATGTTGAAGTTGATGAATACAACAGAAACAAGGAAACTATCAACAATGCAATGAAGTCGATGTTCAAGCCAGAATTTATGAATAGATTAGATGATGTTATCGTGTTTAGCAATTTGAACAAGGAAAATATAAAAGAAATTGCTGGATTAATGATGGATGAATTGGTTGAGAGAATGGCGAAGAATGATTTGATAATTTCGTATGACGAAAAAATCTTGGATTATCTTGTAGACAAAGGATACGACAAGAAATTCGGAGCAAGACCTCTTGAAAGACTTATAAGAACGGATATTGAAAATGAACTTGCCGACAAGATCCTGAACGGAGATATCGACAAAAATAGAAAAACAACTATAACTGTGGTTAACGACAAGGTTAGCTTCAGAAGATATGTAAGACGCAAAAAGACTGTGAAACAATAATATGAAAAAGAAAACAAAATACGTGTGCAAAAATTGTGGCTACGAGCAAGCCATGTGGATAGGAAAATGTCCCAGTTGTAACAGCTGGGGTTCTATGCAAGAACAAGAAATCGTAGATGAAAAATCGAATACTACAACGACAAGCTCAAGCAAATCTTCAAAAGCGGTTAAATTGGTCGATGTAAAGATAGATTCATCGGAAAGAATTCAATCGTCGATTACTGAATTAAACAGAGTTTTTGGTGGAGGACTTGTCAGAGATTCCGTGTCAATTCTAACTGCAAGACCAGGAGCTGGAAAATCGACTTTGCTGTTGGAACTAGCAAATGATTTGGCTTCTAAAAATATAAAAGTTCTCTACATTTCTGGAGAAGAATCTACATCTCAAATCAAACAACGCGCGATGAGAACTATGGAGAAAATCCCGGAAAATATTTGGTTGATTTCAACGACAAGCATGGACAACGCTTTGGATTCTATTCACAAAATAAAACCGGATGTGATTTTCTTGGATAGTATTCAAACATTCCAGCTTCGTGAATACACTTCACGTCCAGGTTCTCCTGTGCAAACTGTAGAGTGTGCGAATAAAATCGTAGAAATCTGCAAAAATCCCGAAAAACCAACTCTTGCGATTATGATTGGGCACATGACAAAATCAGACGAAATGGCAGGACTCAGAACACTTGAACACTTGGTGGATACTGTGCTTTATTTGGAAGGTGAAAGTGACGATCCTTTGAGATTGTTGACAACGACGAAAAACAGATTCGGTCGAACTGGAGAGATTGGGCTGTTTAATATGCAAGAAGATGGAATAAAAGAAATCACAGATGCGTCAGATTATTTCGTCACAAAAAGAAAAAAAGATGTAAATGGTGCAGCGCTTTCTGTAATAAAAGAAGGATCACGAATTTTGGTTGTGGAAGTTGAAGCATTGGTGTCCAAATCATTCACTCCGTATCCTCAAAGAATAGGGGATAGCCTTCGTAAAGACCAATTGAATACGCTCATTTCTATCTTGGAAGAACGCGCTGGAATGAATATGTACGACAAGAATGTCATCATCAAAACCACAGGAGGAATCAAAATCCAAGAACAATCCGTGAATTTGTCCATAATAATGGCAATTGCATCATCACTTATGAACAAACCAATTCCATCTGATGTTGTGTTCATTGGAGAAGTTGGATTGACAGGAGAAATCAAAAGAGTTCCACAAATAGAAACCAGATTAAAAGAAATCGAAAGATTGGGATACAAAAAAGTTTACATCTCACAAAACACAAATCTAACACAAAAATACGATCTTGAAATCAAACAATTTGATAGTATAAGATCTGTAATATCAGATATATTTTAGAAGACACTCACAAAAATAGAGTGTCTTTTTCTAATTCTTTCCTAATATTAATTTATTGTTATCAATATAGGTTTTTATAGCTGACAAATCATTTTTATCATACAAATCCAATAGATATTGTCTGTGGATTTTGGATTCTTCTTGACCATCCTTGTAAATTGGATAATCTTCGTTTTCTTTCATGGACTGCATAGCCTTTTTCAAATCATCATCAGAATCAATGCCGTATCTTTCAGAATACGGATTGTAAGAATACATAGTTTTACTCTTACACATTGTGAATGAGAACGTCATTACAGCACATAAAAAAATTACAAATAATTTGCTACGTTTCATAAAAGCCTCCAAACTTTTTATTTAATTTAGTTATATAACGTTTTATAAAAAAAACAATTCTTATATACAAAAAAAGAGTGGACATAGTCCACTCTCAAAATTATAATTCTTTTTCTATTTCGTCTAATATTTCCAATAATTGTGGAAGGATTTCTTCAAGAACTCCATCGTTCATTGGGTTTTTGATGTTACCAGCTTTCATTATTCCGAAGAATGATTGGCTTCCACCAACTTTACAGATTTCAAGGTAATCTTTGAAAGCTTCTTCACGGTTCTTTCTTGATTTCAATAAGAATTGGAATGCGCAAACTTGTGCCAATGTGTAATCAATGTAATAGAATGGATTGTTGAAGATGTGACCTTGTCTGTACCACCAAGTTCCTTTTTCTAAGAATTCATCATCATAATCTAAGTTTGGACGATACATCAATTCTATTTCGTGGTATTTTGCTTTTCTTTCTTCAGCTGTTGCATCTGGATTTTCGTATACGAAGTGTTGGAAATGGTCGATAGTTACACCGTAAGGAATGAAACTGATAGCTCCATCTAAGTGAGAGAATTTGAATTTGTTAGTTTCTTCTTCGAAGAACAATTCCATCCATGGCCATGTCAAAAATTCCATACTCATTGAGTGGATTTCACAAGCTTCAAATGTTGGCCAGATGTATTCGAAAATTCTTCCGTCCATTGAAGTGTATGCTTGGAATGCGTGGCCAGCTTCGTGAGTCATTACTTCGACATCGTGAGTAGTTCCGTTGAAATTTGCGAAGATAAACGGAGATTCATAATCTTCAATTGTCGTACAATATCCTCCGCCTTCTTTACCTTTTTTACTTTCCAAATCGAATAATTCTCTTTCATACATAAAATCAAAGAATTTTTTAGTTTCTGGTGACAATTCAGAGTACATTTTCTTAGCGTTATCTACCAAGAAGTCTTTTTCTCCGTGAGGTTTTGCGTTACCATCAGTGAACATTACGTTGTTATCGTAAGCTTTCATATCTTCAATGCCAATTCTCTTAGATTGTTTCTTTCTCAATTCAAGATAAACTGGTGTTACGTATTTTTTGACAAATTC
Organism: Finegoldia sp.; assembly: GCF_046991905.1. NCBI lineage: Bacteria > Bacillati > Bacillota > Tissierellia > Tissierellales > Peptoniphilaceae > Finegoldia > Finegoldia sp. Next base: position 34,656 of record NZ_JBKWZF010000018.1, read on the forward strand.
TCTGTATTTTGCAACATCATTCTTGTCGTAATCAGTTCTCATTAATGATTTGTATTGGTATTCAATGTATGAATCAAATCCCAAAGCTTTAGCCATATCTGTTCTAACGTGAACCATTTCATCGTAAATATCGTCGATTTCTTTTTCATGTTCTGCGAAAAATTCTGAGATTTTTCTTGTGGCAGCTTTTCTTTCATCACGATCTTTTGATTGTGTGTAAGGAGCCATTTGTGACAATGTCAATGTTTTATTGTCAAATTCGATTTGAGCAGATGCTATTAATTTGTTGTATTTAGTAGTTAATTGGTTTTCTTTTTGCTTAAAAGGAACAGCTTTTTCATTAAAAATCAATTGACAACTTATTAAGTCAAACAAATGTTGTCCGAAATGTTTAACCAATTCGTCTTTGAATTTGGAGTTGTCGATAGCTTCGTACATTTTAGTGTCAAGCACTGAATAATGTGGCATGTATTCATCCAAGAAATCTTGTTCTTCTTTGTAGAATTCATCGTTTGTATCGATCGTGTGACGAATGTATGCAAGGTTTACATTAGTGCTTAGTGTTTTCTTGTATTTGTCCATTTCTTCCATGATTTTGATTTGTTCTTTAGAAGTTGTGGAATCGTTAAATCTTTTGATAAAATCTTCGACCTTTTTCTTGTCTTCTTCGAAGTTAGGTCTAGTGTATTTGTATTCTGTAAATTTCATTTCTTCACCTCTAAAATCATTTTATCATATTTTTATTGAATGTAAATGTTTTTATGGTTGATAAATATTTCTAAGAAAAAAACAATAAAATAATATAGAGAAAAGTGTTAGATAATTTAAAAAAGTGGGTATATAAAAAATGTAAGAGATTTGAACTGATGATTCCACCAGCTTAAAATTTTCTTATAAATAAAAGGAGATGTTATTTAATGAATAATAGTTATGATGAAAGAGTAAAGTTTGTTAATGGAAATTATCACTCTTTAGTTCACGCAAGAAAGCCAAAAGATATAGATGATAAAAAAGCCTACATTATAGGTACTGGTATTGCTGCATTGGCTGCGGGTGGATTTTTAGTAAAAGATGCTCACATGAAAGGCGAAAATATTACTTTTATTGAACAATTAGAATTGCCTGGTGGAAGTTTGGATGGAGAATTTAAGGCTGAACACAGAGGATATGTTGCCAGAGGTGGTAGAGAAATGGGTCACCATTTTGAAATTTTGTGGGACTTGTACAGTGCGGTTCCATCATCTGAAAATCCAGAGGAATCAATACTAGATCATTTCTTCTACACTAACTTAGACGATCCAAATTTCAGTAAATGTCGTATAACTCATGAAAATGGTAAAAGATATGATGAAGAAAAATTCAACTTATCAGACAAAGCTTTGAAGGAAATTGCAGAGCTTACAATTACAAAAGATGAAAACTTACAAAACAAACAAATTGATGAAGTTTTCTCAGAAGAAACTTTAAATAGTGATTTCTGGATTTTGTGGAGATCAATGTTTGCGTTCCAAAACTGGAATAGTGCTTTGGAAATGAAATTGTATTTGAACAGATTTATCCACCATGTTGGAGGACTTCCTACACTTTCAGCTCTTCAATTTACTCAATACGACCAATACGAATCTATCGTTAAACCGATAGTTAAATGGTTAGAAGAAAAAGGTGTTAAATTTGAATACGGAATCACTGTAAAAGATGTTGATTTTGATATAACTGCTGATAAGAAAGTTGCTACAAAATTGGTAATGGAATCAAGTAAAGCTGAAGACAAATCAATTGATTTAACTGAAAATGATTTGGTATTTATAACTAATGGATCAATGACTGAATCATCAAGCTACGGTGACGATGAGACTGCAGCAACTTTGAGTGCTGATCTTGGCGGAAGCTGGGATTTATGGAGGAATATAGCATTAAAATCAGATGAATTCGGTAAACCTGACAAATTCTGTAAAAATGTTGAAAGAACTAACTGGGAATCTTGTACAGTAACTGTTCATGGTGGTAAAGTTATCGACTATATCGAAAATATTACTAAGAGAAATCCTTACACAGGAAAAGTAGTTACAGGTGGTATCGTAACTGTTAAGGATTCAAATTGGTTGATGAGTTGGACAATTAACAGACAACCACAATATGTTGGTCAACCAAAAGAAGATATTTGCGTTTGGGTTTACGGATTATTTACTGACAAAGACGGAAATTATATCAAAAAACCTATGAGAGATTGTACAGGAAAAGAAATCACAAAAGAATGGTTGTATCATATAGGTGTTCCTGAAGCAGAAATCGATCAATTATCGCAAGATTGTTCAGCAATTCCTGTAATGATGCCATATATTACAAGTCATTTTGAACCTCGTGAATTTGGCGACAGACCTTACGTTGTTCCTAAAGGAGCTGTGAACTTTGCATTCCTTGGACAATTTGCAGAAACACTGGACAAACCTGGCAGAGATACTGTATTTACTACAGAATATTCTGGAAGAACAGCAATGGAAGCTGTATATGCATTGTGTCATGTTGAAAAGGGAATTCCAGAAGTTTACGCTTCAAGATACGATTTGAGATATTTATTAAATGCAGTTAGTGCACTTAATGATTACGAAAAACCTGACCTACCAATTCCAAAATTGTTAACTCATAGTATTGGAAAGAAAATAGAAGACACTGATATCGAATTAATGTTAAAAGAAAATAATTTGATTTAGATTTGTTAATATCCCTGGAATTTATTTTCTGGGGATATTTTTTTGTTTTAATTTGTAATAAAATATACAAAAGGGGATGAAAAAATGAACTCTGATTACAAAGACAGAATCAAAGGAGCGTTGTATGCATTTGCGATAGGTGATAGCATGGGAGCTACGACGGAATTTATGACAGAAGAGGAAATCTCTGAAAAACACGGTAAGGTTACAGATATTGTCGGAGGTGGTTGGCTTGATTTGAATCCAGGAGAATGCACTGATGATACTGATATGAGTATTTGTGTTATGAATTCTTTGATGGAAAATGATAGTGATAATTTTGAAAAAAATACTATGAAACTATTTGTCGATTGGTACAATACTCATCCCAGAGGTATTGGCAATCAATGTAGATCTGCTATCGAACACTACATTCAATACGAAATTTTTATTGAAGAAGATGAAACAGCACTTGGAAACGGAAGCTTGATGAGAGCGCTTCCATGTGCATTATTAGATAACGAAAACTCAGAAGAACTGAACATAAAACAAGGAAGACTCACTCACAATAACGAAATGTGTGATGAAATTTTACGAGAATACACACAAATCATACGCGATAACATCAATGGAAAAACTCATGAACTTGAAGATAAACAACTTCTCAAACCATCGGGATATATCGTGAACACTTTTAATAATGCGATTCATTGGGCAAAAGAAAATTCCGTTGAAGATTGTATTATAAATGCTGTAAATCACGGGGGAGATTCTGACACGATAGCGGCAATTGCAGGAAGTATCAGTGGATCAATTCATGGATATTCTACAATTCCCGAAAGATGGATAGCTATTTTAGATGAAAGGACAAGAAACGTATTAGATGAATTTATAAAGTATTTGTGCGACGGAAATGTGAATGATGATTGAAATAAAATATAAATTAGTTGAATGTATTTATTTGAGACTGTGAAATAGTTTTTGTATGAGAAATCCTCCTGATAAGACAATAATCAGGAGGATTTTAATATGTAAAAAAATACATAAAAAGTTATACTTAAAGCATAACTATAAATACATTATTTATTTTAAATGCATATTTAGAAAAATGATAAAGGTTTTTATATTATAATTATTAATGAAATCTCTGTTTTTAAAATTATTAATATACTTTTATTATGCATTTTATGTATATAAAGTTAAAAAAATAATTATATTAGAGCTCTTATAAATGTTGACTAAATAAAAAAAAAGTAGTAAAATTTAGAACGTAATTTTTGAAAATGGGATTCAATATCGATATTTGCAATTTATACCATGAATAAAATTAATATTTTTTAATCTAGGAGGATTTATGAAAAAAAAGGATATTATAAAGGCAACTCTTGTTGCAGCTTTATCAGTTTCATCAGTTTCATTTATGTGCAGTGATACAGTTTTTGCAAAAACTGAAGATACTCAAAATATTATTGATAAGAAAAAATCTATAGAATATAAGCAGGATGAAAATACGCTTACGAATGAGACGTTAAAAGTCAATAAAGAAAATTCGAACAATACAAACGATGAAAAGTTATCAGTAATTACCAAAGAAGATATTAAAGAGGATTCTGTAATTGATAATAAAAATACTTCCGATAACAAATATTCAAACAAAGAAGTATCAAAAGGAAATGAATTGCATAAAGCAGATGAAATTCTAAACATTTCTAAAAAAGAAGAGGATAGAGTTGTATACATAGCTGAATTTAGGAATAAGGAGGATGGTCAGAAAGCAATTAAAGAACTATCTAATTTTAAAAATACTAAAGTTTTGTATACTTATAATACGATTTTCAATGGTTGTGCTATAGAAACAAATCGAGATAATTTGGACAAAATTAAACTTATTGAAGGCATTTCATCAGTCGAAAAATCACAAAAAATTCAACCGATGATGAACAATGCTCGAAAGGAAATAGGAGTTGATGAATCCATAGATTACCTAAAAGCAATCAATGCTCAATTTGGCAAAAACTTTGATGGTAGAGGAATGGTAATTGCAAATATTGATACTGGAACTGATTACAGACACAAAGCCATGAGAATTGACGAAGATGCGAAATCATCGATGAAATATAAGAAAGATGATTTACAAGGAACTGACAAGTACTTTTGGTTGAGTGATAAAATACCTCACGCTTTTAACTATTATAATGGTGGTAAAATCACTGTCGAAAAATATGATGATGGTTCAGATTATCATGATCCACACGGTATGCATATAGCAGGAATTCTTGCTGGAAATGATACTGATGAGGACATAGCTAATTATAATGGTATTGACGGGATTGCTCCAAACGCTCAAATATTTTCTTATAAGATGTATTCTGATTCAGGTGATGGATTTGCCGGTGATGAAACGATGTTTCATGCTATTGAAGATGCAATCAAGCATAAGGTCGATGTAGTATCTGTATCATCAGGTTTTACAGGAACAGGACTAGTAGGAGAAAAATATTGGCAGGCTGTTAGAGCTTTGAGAAAAGCCGGCATTCCTATGGTTGTAGCAACTGGAAACTACGCAACAGCTGCATCAAGCTCATCATGGGACTTGGCAGCAAATAACCAACTAAAGATGATTGATACAGGCAATGTAACTAGAACTGCTGCACATGAAGATGCTATCGCGGTCGCATCAGCTAAAAATCAAATAGTAGAGTTTGACAAGGTCAATATTGGTGGAGAAAGCTTTAAGTATAGAAATATCGGTACCTTCTTCGATAAGGATAAGATTATTAGAAATGAAGACGGAAGCAAGCTATCTGACAAAGTAAAATTTGTTTATATAGGCAAGGGTCAAGATGAAGATCTAGTTGGTCTTAATCTTAAAGGCAAAATTGCCGTTATGGATAGAATCTATACCAAAGATTTAAAATATGCCTTTAAAAAAGCTGCCGATAAGGGTGCTCGTGCAATCATGGTTGTAAATACAGTTAACTACTACAACAGAGATAACTGGACAGAGCTTCCAGCCATGGGTTACGAAGAAGATGAAGGAACAACTTGTCAAGTATTTTCAGTATCAGGTGATGATGGTCTAAAGATTTGGAATATGATTAATCCAACAAATAAAACAGAGGTTAAAAGAAATAAAAAGGAAGACTTCAAAGATAAGCTTGACCAATACTATCCAATTGACATGGAAAGCTTCAACAAAAACCGTCCAAAGCTTGGTGATGAGAAAGAGCTAGCCTTTAACTTTGCTCCTGATACAGATAAGGAACTTTACAAGGAAGAAGTAATAGTTCCAGCAGCTTCTACATCTTGGGGTCCAAGGGTTGACCTCCTCCTAAAGCCAGATGTATCAGCACCAGGAAAGAACATCAAATCAACTCTAAATGTAATTGACGGCAAGTCAACTTATGGTTATATGTCAGGAACAAGTATGGCAACACCAGTAGTTGCAGCATCAACAGTATTGATTAGACCAAAACTAAAAGAGATGCTCGCAAAACCTGTCTTAAAAAACCTAACAGGTGACGATAAAATCGACTTAACTACTCTTACAAAGATTGCCTTACAAAACACAGCAAGACCTATGATGGATCCAACAGGTTGGAAGGAGAAATCACTATATTATGCTTCACCAAGACAACAAGGCGCAGGTCTTATTAACGTAGCTAATGCACTAAGAAATGACGTTATAGCTAGCTTTAAGAATTTAGACTCTGAAGGTTTGGTAAATTCATATGGATCTATTTCACTTAAAGAAATTAAGGGAGATAAAAAATATTTCACAATTAAATTAATTAATACATCAGATAGACCTCTAACATTTAAAGCTTCATCATCTGCAATCACAACAGATTCCTTAACCAATAGACTAAAACTTGATGAAACTTACAAGGATGAAAAATCTCAAGATGGAAAACAAATTGTTCCAGAAATCCATCCTGAAGTAATTAATGGAGCAAAGATAACATTCGAATACGATACATTTACCATAAAACCAAATTCAAGTTTTGACTTAAATGCTGTAATAGATGTCGGAGATGCTAAAGATAAAAATAAATTTGTAGAATCCTTCATTAGATTTGAATCTAAAGAAGAAGTTGAGGCAATGTGCGGTAAGGGAAACAAGACAGTTTTTCAACCATCTCTATCAATGCCACTTATGGGCTTTGCTGGAAATTGGAACAAGGAGCCAATCCTTGACAAGTGGGCTTGGGAAGAAGGTTCAAAATCAAAGACAATGGAAGGTTATGATGACGATGGTAAACCAAAAATACCTGGAACCTTGAATAAGGGTATAGGTGGAGAACACGACATCGATAAATTCAATCCAGCTGCCGTTATCCAAAACAGAAAAGATGGAAATACAAAATCACTTGATCAAGACCCTGACTTATTTGCATTAAATAACAACCAAGGATTAACTGATGCATCTAATAGCGGCTCAAAAGTAGCAAGAGTTTACCCACTCGATTCTAAAGGACAAAATCAAGAAGTACAAATAGAAAGAGGGCTAACCCCTTCACCACTTGTTCTAAGAAGTGCAAAAGAAGGACAAATATCAATCGTAAATACCGATAAAGAAGGAGAAGGTCAAAAAGATCTTAAAGTAATAACTAAAGAGCATTTTATTAGAGGTATCTTAAACTCTAAGAGAAATGACGCTAAGGGTATAAAATCTTCTAAGCTAAAAGTTATGGGAGATTTAAAATGGGATGGATTAATCTACAACCCAAGAGGAAGAGAAGAAGGCGCTAATGATGATAATAATAACCAAGACTTGGAAACAAAACTTAGGGGTCAATTTGAACCAATAGCTGAGGGTCAATACTTCTACAAGTTCAAATATAGATTAACCAAGGATTATCCATGGCAAGTTTCTTATATACCAGTAAAAATTGACAATACAGCTCCAACAATTGTTGATGTTGATTTCTCTAATCCAGACAAAATCAAATTAATAGCAAAAGATACCTACCACAAGGTAAAAGATAAGTATAAAAACGAAACCTTGTTTGTAAGAGATCAAAAAAACCATCCAGATAAATTTGAAGAAGTAGCCAACGAAGTATGGTATGCAGGTGCAGCTATAGTTGACGAGAATGGTGATGTTGAAAGAAACCTTGATGTTAAATATGCAGGAGAAGGCGAAGGAAGACACAGAAAGCTTGATGAAAAAGGAAATACTATCTACGAAATTAAAGGAGCTGGAGATTTAAGAGGAAAAATCATAGAAGTAATCGCCCTAGATGGTGCAAGCAACTTCACAAAAATCCATAGGATTAAATTTGATAATAAAGCTGACGCAAAAGGAATGATTTCTTATTACCTAGTAGATCCTGAGACAGATGCTTCTTCTTACAAAAAACTAGGTGAAATTTCTGAAGAAAAACTTAAAAATGCTCAAAGTCCAGAAGCTTCAAATAAGGCAGAAGAAAAGAAAGATACTGTTGAGGAAAATCCTATAGAGGGACCTTCAAATCTAGAGTTAAACAAAGAAATCTCTACTGTTAGAGGCTTTGAAGATAAAGACCTAAAGAAACTAGTTAAAAAGAAATACAAGCAAGAAGACGACTATGTAAATGGTGGAAAAAGAACAGTAGAACTTGATTATCAATATGATGAAAATGGAAATATAAAAGCCTATGAAGATGGAAGTGCTCTAGAATATGAAACTGAGAAACTTGATGATGTTAAATCAAAGCTTGGTGGAGTATTAAGCCCATCTAAGGATGGTCATTTTGAAATTCTTGGAAGAGTAAGTAATGTATCAAAAGATGCTAAGGCTTACTATGGTAATGACTTTAAATTAATAGAAATTAAGGCAAGTAAATACGACCCACAAACAAAAGCTCTAACCTTTGACTTATTTGCAAACACAAATGATGTAGTCGATGGTCTATCCTTTACAGGAGATATGAACATTATCGTAAAAGATAAGGATCAAACAAAAGCTAAAACTATAATAAGGATGCCAGAAAAGAAGGATGAAGCAGAGGAAGCTTCACCATATGCTTCAAGCTACGGAAATATTATCGAACTAGGTGAAGGTGAGCTTACAAAACAAAAACCACAAGATCCAAGCAAGATGGATACAAACAAGATGTTCTTCGATCAAGAAAAGGGTCAATATATATTAAATGATAATATGATTGTAAGAAAGGGATATGCCCTAAGAGTTACTACATTTAACCCAGGAAAAACTGACATGCTCGATGGCAATGGAGTTTATAGCAAGGCAGATATAGAAAAAATCCAAAAGACTGCCCCTAACATCAAGGTCCTATCACAAAAAACAATCTACTGTGATAGTAGAAATATTCAAGATGGAAGAAGCGCTCAATCGGTTCTTATGTCAGCATTGGATGGTTTTAATATAGTTAGATACCAAGTATTCAAATTCAAAACTAATGATAAGGGAGAGGCTATAGATAAGGATGGAAAGCTTGTAGATGATCCTTCTAAACTAGTTCTTCTTGGCAAAGATGGCAAGGAATATATCGGAGATGATAAATCAAACGTTGAAGCCATTAAAGAAGACGGTGCAATGCTATTTATCGATACAAAGCCTGTGAATCTATCAATGGATAAAAATTACTTTAATCCTTCTAAATCTAATAAGATTTACGTAAGAAATCCAGAATTTTATCTAAAAGGAAAAATTTCTGATAAAGGTGGATTTAACTGGGAAATGAGAGTTAATGAGTCAGTTGTAGATAATTATTTAATATATGGTGATTTACACATTGACAATACAAGAGACTTTAATATAAAACTTGATGTAAAAGATGGGGATATCATGGATTGGGGAATGAAAGATTATAAGGCAAATGGATTCCCAGATGAAGTTAAAGATATGGACGGAAATGTATTCTTAAAAACAGGTTATTCTTCAATGAACGCAAAGGCGGTAGGAGTTCACTATCAATTCTTATATGATAATGTAAAACCTACAGTTGAGATGAGCGAAGATGGTAATATATCTATTGAATATGCAAAAAATAAATTTATTAAATTTAACATATTTGATAAAAGAGATAATAACAAAGATGGAGAAATACAAGAACAACACATCTATGTAAATGGAAAAGAATACAAATCACTAGATGATATTAAAGACATCAAAGATAGTGAATTAAAAATCAAATTTGTAGTAAAAGACTTTGCAAGAAATACTACAGTAAAAGAATTTAACTTAGACAAAAATACTGGAACGGTAGAGCTTATCAAGCCAGAAAAAGTCAAGCTTACTATAGATAATAAGGAAAATGAACTAGTAAAAGGTGAAGATTTCGTTCTTCCAGCTTATAATGGAGAAGTAGCAGAAGGATATCAATTTGATGGCTGGGAAATTTCAGGAGTAAAGGACAAAAAAGAATCAGGTTATGTTTTGTTCGTAACAAAAGAAACAACAATAAAGCCAACTTTTAAGAAAATTAAGGTAAAAGAACAAGAAGAAAACAAACCTACATTCGATATTAATAAGAAAAAGGAAACGTCTCAAGAAAATACTTGCCAACCAAAAGAAACAGAAGATTCAACAGACGTATCAAGTGACGATAATTCAAATCAATCGGATTTAGCTAATGATACTGAAGTTAAAATTTCTGATGATAAAAAAAATAGCTCTGAAACAAATGAAAAAGACTCCGTTACAACAGTTGAAATCAACAAGACTACTGACAAAACAAATTCACCTAATAAAATTGATAAAAGCAGAAATATTAAAGGTAATGCGATTAGAAAAAATCAGCATATATTACCAAAAGCTGGGAATATTAGCGAAATCTTAATGATGTCGGCAGCAGGATTTATGTCAGTAGCAGGTGCATTCTTTGGATTTAAGAAAAAAGACAAAAACGAAGAGAAATAATAGTATAGCAATACAAAAGTTTTAGTTTTTAAGATTAAAAGAGTGTGAGATAATTTGCGTATCAACTCTTAACAGAGACTGTGAAATAGTTTGTGTATAGAATCCTCCTGATATAATAATAATCAGGAGGATTTTAAAATTCCAAGAAAAAGACCAGAAACAAGACTCAACAAAATATCTAAGATGTTAATCGAAGAGTATCAACCAGAAACAGTACAAGATC